>NZ_JAKMZC010000006.1:0-212968 GCF_029890535.1 Vibrio sp. S/42/10
CCAACCTGGGGATATGGACGCTCACTTAGTGAGTTGACCACTGCGGAGTGGTAGTTCAGTTGGTTAGAATACCGGCCTGTCACGCCGGGGGTCGCGGGTTCGAGTCCCGTCCACTCCGCCACTTATTCGATAACCTCGCCTAGTGCGAGGTTTTTTCGAATCTGAAGTAATGAAAGTTTTAGGGGTGTAGCTCCAATTGGCAGAGCAGCGGATTCCAAATCCGCGTGTTGGGAGTTCGAATCTCTCCACCCCTGCCATACTTAAGGCTCTAGCAGAAATGCTAGAGCCTTTTTGTTTTTGTTACTTTAGCTATTCCTATCTACTCGCACCTCTGGAAACCTATTTGTTGTAACCTTCCGTTTTTAGACTTAGTTGAAAAATAGAGTCTTTCTGCTCAACACTCATTTAATACCGCAGCTTCCGATAATGGCTAAAGTTATTGCTGCTAGGCTCTTAGTCTCATTACTTTTGTTTCAAGATTAAATGGTAAACCCTATCCAATTTATACTTATACAACTGAAGACCGATTTGGTGGGGATGCCCAATAGTGCTAAAGGTGAACGAGTTCTTTGCATGACTTGTCCCTAGTAAGAACTAGAATAGAGCTAAGATCGTTGTTTCACGAGTCTTCTACATAGTTATTAAATTTCTTTTGCCTTCTTTTGGTCTCAGCTCGATCTAGATTTTAGTCCACATAGATGCTTTTGAGTGTGGAATATTTGATGTGTCCAATTTATAGAGGATACAAAAAAGGCCACCTAAATTAGGCAGCCTAGTTTAATATTATGAGATGTTAATCTAGCTCTTTCTCTGCTTGCTTTGCTTTTTCGATCATAGGAGTAATTGTCGAGCCTTGTACTAAAATCGAGAATACAACTACCGCATAGGTCATAACGAGGATAACTTCTTTTACATCGATGAGCTTCTCTTCAATTACCCAAATGCCAGAAGGTATAGAAAGTGCCATAGCGAGAGCTAAGCCGCCACGTAAACCACCCCAAGTTAGAATTTTTATAGACCATGGGTTATAAGTTCTAAAGCGCTTAAACCCGATATAAGACAAGAAGACACTTAGGTAGCGAGCGCTTAGTACTAGAGGAACGGCGAACGCCATTAAGATCCAGTCTTCTTGGTGGAATTTGAATAGCAACATTGACATACCGATTAGTAAAAACAATACACCATTTAAAAACTCGTCTATTAGCTCCCAGAAATGGTCTAAGTGGTCTTCACTCTCTTTTGAGAATCCGATAAAGCGTGTCCAGTTACCAATCATGATACCTGATACCACCATTGCCAATGGTCCCGATACATGTAGAACTTCAGCAAAGGCATAACCAGCAGTTGGGATACCGATGGTTAATAGTAACTCCATCGAGTGGTCATCTGTATTGCTAATTAAGTAGTGGAATACGAGGCCTAAAGCAAAACCGTAGACAATTCCGCCAATCGCTTCTTGAACAAAAAGCATAGTTACACTGCTGACTGTTGGCGCTTCTGTACCAAATGCGATAGTAAATAGGGTTACGAAGATAACTAAACCAAAACCATCGTTAAATAGAGACTCTCCCTCGATTTGAGTAGAGATTCGTCTTGGCGCATCGAGTTTCTTTACGATGGCTAACACGGCAATTGGATCGGTCGGGGAGATTAGAGAGCCAAAGAGTAAGCAGTAAATTAGATCAAATTGAATACCGATGAACTGACAGAACCCATAGAGCACAAAACCAATAAAGAATGTTGAAAATAGCGTTGCCCCTAATGCGAGTACTGTTATTTCCCACTTTTGGTCTTTTAGGTTTGGTAATTTAATTCCCAACCCGCCTGCAAATAGTAAGAACCCTAATATCCCTTTTAGAAGGAAATCTTCAAAATTGATACTGGCAACGGTCTCTGAGGCAATGTCTGCCAATTGGAACCAATTATTTTGTCCCGCAATGATAATCAATAGAGATAGCATCATTGAACCAGCTGTGATGGCGATGGTTGTCTGCATCTTACCAATTTTGGTATTCACGAAAGCAATAAGCATGGCAGCAGCGGACAAGAAGCATAAGGTGTAATAGACCGACATTGGTATTCCAACATGTAACAAAGTATGAATATGAATTTTCGTTGTCTCATGCTCAAATAGCAAACATTATTTTGTCATGACTCGGTAATCAATTTCCTTTTTTAGACGTCTAGACTCCTTTTTAATGTGTGATAGGATGGAGGGATAATTAAAGGAATGAGGTTGTACTGTGGGAAGTAATGTAAGGCAAAAGATTGAAGCTCTGTTGAAGCAACGAATTTTACTGATCGATGGTGGCATGGGCACTATGATTCAGGACTATAAATTGGAAGAGCAAGACTACCGCGGTGAACGTTTTGCTAATTGGCATAGTGACTTAAAGGGCAACAATGACCTTTTAGTTCTTACACAGCCCAAGCTTATCAAAGATATCCATACTGAATATTTGGAAGCTGGGGCTGATATCCTCGAAACCAATACCTTTAATGCAACAACCATTGCTATGGCCGACTATGATATGGAAAGCCTTAGCGAAGAAATTAACTTTGCTGCTGCCAAGCTAGCTCGTGAAGCTGCTGATGAGTGGACAGCAAAGACTCCGGATAAACCTCGCTTTGTGGCAGGGGTGTTAGGTCCAACAAACCGAACGTGTTCTATATCCCCAGATGTTAATGATCCAGGCTACCGTAATGTTAGCTTTGATGAGCTTGTTGAAGCTTACTCCGAATCGACACGAGCACTTATTAAAGGCGGCTCAGATCTTATTCTTATCGAGACTATCTTCGACACGTTAAATGCAAAAGCATGTTCTTTTGCTGTTGAATCGGTTTTTGAAGAAGTTGGTATTAAATTGCCAGTCATGATCTCAGGCACCATAACTGATGCATCAGGCCGTACGCTTTCAGGACAGACTACTGAGGCATTCTATAACGCCCTTCGTCATGTTAAACCTATTTCGTTTGGATTGAACTGTGCACTCGGGCCAGATGAACTGCGAGAGTACGTTGGTGAGATGTCCCGTATCTCAGAAAGCTATGTTTCTGCTCACCCTAACGCCGGTTTACCTAATGCGTTTGGCGAGTATGACCTTTCTCCCGAAGATATGGCTGAACATGTTAAGGAATGGGCTGAAAGTGGCTTCTTGAACTTAATTGGTGGCTGTTGTGGTACGACACCAAAACATATTCGTCAGATGGCCGAGGCTGTTGACGGTGTAATGCCGCGCCAATTACCCGATTTGCCAGTCTCTTGCCGTCTTTCGGGGTTAGAGCCGTTGACGATCGCCAAAGAATCTCTGTTTGTGAACGTAGGTGAGCGTACTAACGTTACCGGCTCAGCTCGATTTAAGCGCCTGATTAAAGAAGAGCTTTACGATGAAGCGTTGAGTGTTGCTCGAGAGCAAGTAGAAAACGGTGCACAAATCATTGATATCAACATGGATGAAGGGATGCTAGACGCTGAGGCGTGCATGGTTAAATTCCTTAATCTATGTGCATCTGAGCCAGAGATCTCGAAAGTGCCAGTCATGGTCGACTCTTCAAAATGGGAAGTTATTGAAGCGGGTCTGAAATGTATTCAGGGTAAAGGCATCGTTAACTCTATCTCATTGAAGGAAGGGAAAGAGAAGTTTGTCGAGCAAGCTAAATTAGTTCGTCGTTATGGTGCCGCAGTCATTGTGATGGCCTTCGATGAAGTCGGCCAAGCCGATACTCGAGAGCGTAAAGTTGAGATCTGTACCAATGCCTACAACATTCTTGTTGATGAAGTCGGTTTCCCACCTGAAGATATTATTTTCGATCCGAACATTTTTGCAGTTGCGACGGGCATTGACGAGCATAACAATTATGCGGTTGATTTTATTGAAGCAGTAGGAGATATCAAACGCGATCTCCCTCATGCAATGATCTCTGGTGGTGTATCGAATGTTTCGTTCTCGTTCCGCGGTAATAACTACGTTCGTGAGGCAATCCACGCAGTATTCCTATACCACTGTTTCAAAAATGGTATGGATATGGGTATCGTAAATGCCGGGCAGTTAGAGATTTACGATAACGTGCCTGAAGATTTACGTGAAGCGGTTGAAGATGTAGTACTTAACCGTCGTGATGATTCGACAGAACGTTTGCTTGATATGGCAACCGAGTACCTAGAGCGAGCCGTTGGTAAAGTTGAAGATAAGTCAGCTCTAGAATGGCGAACTTGGCCAGTAGAAAAGCGCTTAGAACACTCTTTAGTGAAAGGTATTACCGATTTTATTGTTGAAGATACCGAAGAAGCTCGCGTTAATGCCTCTCGCCCTATTGAGGTGATTGAAGGCCCATTAATGGATGGTATGAACGTGGTTGGTGATCTGTTTGGTGAAGGTAAAATGTTCCTTCCTCAAGTAGTGAAATCTGCCCGTGTTATGAAGCAGGCGGTAGCACATCTAGAACCATTTATTAATGCAACTAAAGATGTTGGTGCGACTAACGGAAAAATCTTACTGGCGACCGTAAAAGGCGATGTTCACGATATTGGCAAAAACATTGTGGGCGTTGTCTTGCAGTGTAATAACTACGAAATTATCGATTTAGGCGTGATGGTTTCATGTGAAAAAATCCTTAAGGTAGCTAAAGAAGAGAATGTCGACATTATTGGTTTGTCGGGTCTGATTACCCCTTCTCTTGATGAAATGGTACATGTAGCCAAAGAGATGGAGAGACAAGGCTTTAAGCTGCCTCTTCTTATTGGCGGAGCAACGACATCTAAAGCACACACTGCGGTTAAGATTGAGCAGAACTACTCTGAGCCAGTTGTTTATGTCAATAACGCATCTCGCGCTGTAGGCGTTTGTACTTCATTACTCTCTGATGAATTGAAACCTGCTTTCGTTGAGAAGTTGAACATCGATTATGATCGAGTTAGAGATCAACACAATCGTAAAAAACCTCGTACCAAGCCCGTCACACTTGAGAAAGCTCGTGCCAATAAAGTTGCTATCGATTGGGATGCCTACACTCCCCCTGCACCCGCTAAGCCGGGAGTACATATTTTCAGTGATTTTGATGTAGCGACTTTGCGTCAGTACATCGACTGGACTCCGTTCTTTATGACATGGTCATTAGTTGGTAAGTACCCAGCAATCCTTGATCACGAAGAGGTGGGGGATGAAGCTAAACGACTATTCAAAGATGCCAACGATTTGTTGGATCGCGTAGAGAAAGAGAAGTTACTTGAAGCTCGTGGTATGTGTGCCATGTTCCCTGCGAACAGTGTGGGTGATGATATCGAGGTGTATACCGATGAATCCCGTACAGAAGTGCTGAAGGTTCTGCATAATCTTCGCCAGCAAACCGAGAAGCCAAAAGGTTTTAACTACTGCTTGTCAGATTACATTGCTCCAAAAGACAGCGGTAAAGCTGACTGGATTGGTGGCTTTGCGGTTACTGGCGGTATTGGTGAGCGAGAGCTTGCTGATGAATATAAAGCTAATGGTGATGATTACAATGCGATTATGATTCAGGCGGTTGCGGACCGTTTGGCTGAAGCGTTTGCAGAATATTTACACAAAGAAGTGAGAAAGGACATTTGGGGTTACTCGCCTGATGAGGATTTGTCTAACGACGATTTGATTCGAGAGAAGTACCAAGGTATTCGTCCAGCTCCGGGTTACCCTGCTTGCCCAGAACATACAGAGAAAGGCACATTGTGGGAGTTGATGGACGTTGAAAAAGCCATCGACATGTCACTAACCACGAGTTACGCAATGTGGCCAGGTGCCTCAGTGTCGGGTATGTACTTCTCTCATCCTGATTCGCGATATTTTGCGATTGCACAGATTCAACAGGATCAAGTAGAAAGCTATGCTGATCGTAAGGGCTGGGATATGTTGGAAGCTGAGAAGTGGTTAGGTCCAAACATTAACTAGTTTGAATCTATGACGAGCTTTGGTTCGTAAAGTAAAAAAGAGAAAGGGTTGCTCAAGAGCAACCCTTTTTGTATCTGGGGTTTGGTTAATTAAAACCAATTAATTAACCATCGCCTTATTCAAATAACTCTTGGTGAAGTTTTTGGATCGCCAACTTAGAAACAGATGCATCTAGCAAGAAGCACAAGTTGTGTGGGCTTGCTCCGTAACAAATCATACGTAGATTGAAATCTTCCAGAGTGCCAAACACCTGCTTTGCATAGCCTTTATTTTCACTCATGTTGTTGCCAATAAGCGCAACAAGGCATAGGTCGTGTTCAATATCTACAGAACACAACTCTTCAAGCTCCAGTCGAGCAGCTTCTGGTAACTCAGGAGCACCACCTGATGTGTCTGTTTGATCGAGAGTCAGTGAGACACTGATCTCTGAAGTCGTGATGAGATCGACTGAGATCTTATGTTTAGCAAGGATCTCGAATACCTTCGCCAAAAAGCCGTAAGCATGGAACATGTTTGCACTGCGAAGTGTAACCATCGTTTGGTTGCAACGAAGAGCAAGTGCTCTGAATAATGGTGAGCTTTCAACTTCTTGGCGAATCCAAGTTCCACCTAACTCTGGTGCTTTAGAAGAGCCGACAAATACCGGGATTTGGTGGCGCAATGCAGGTACTAGAGTTGAAGGGTGCAGTATCTTCGCACCAAAGTTTGCCATTTCCGATGCTTCGCTAAAACTGATCTCTGGAATAGGAGATGCTTTCGGTGCGATGCGTGGATCTGTCGTGTAAATACCCGGAACATCTGTCCAGATTTCCAACCCCATTGCCTGTACTGATTCGGCGATCAGCGCGGCGGAATAATCGCTGCCACCACGGCCTAAAGTCGTGGTGTTACCTTCGCTATCTGCACCGATAAAGCCTTGAGTAACCACAACTTGCTGTTGGCAAAGTGGTATAAGCTTCTCTTTTGCTAGGGCTGAAATATCTTCAAGTTGTGGTTCTGCTTTACCAAAATCACCATTAGTGCGCATCACTTCTCTGATATCAAAACGAACGGCTGGTGTACCTCGTTCACGAATAATCTGAGCCAAAATGTGTGTCGACATCAGCTCACCACATGCGACAAGGTGATCTGTCAATTTAGTGCTGGCTTGAAATGATGCAGCTTCTGCGGCGCTCGCAATATCATCGAGAATACAATGTACGTCTTTTTCGATACTGATTGGATCAGCTAGCTGATCGAGAATTGCGTTATGAATGTCAGTCAGTTGCGTCATCAAATCCTGACGACGAGCTTTGTCTTGAACCCCATTCGCGAGTTCAACGAGTAGGTTGGTAACGCCAGAGCATGCACTGCTCACGACCAGTTTCGTATTCGAGTTATTTTCAATAATAGCAGCACAACGGCTCATTGCTTCAAAGTTGGCAACACTTGTTCCACCAAACTTAGCGACATTAAAAGAACCAGCTACATTAGATGCACTCACGATATATCTCCCACGACTTCCTAAAATAAAATTACGGTTGGGTAATCCAACGTCCGATGTTTTTCGAAGAGAGTATTTAGAGCAAAAAGAGAGGAATTATTAGAATAGTAACCTCAGAAGCTCCTCACCATATAGAAATGGCGACAGTTGCCGGGATTCAGCCCGCTCAACCGATAATAAAGGTCCTGCATCCTTTTATTATCTCGGCACTGCTCCCCCTTAATGTTTTGTATTGGAAATGCGGTTCCACAAAACATCTGCCTGGGCAGTGCTCCTCTTCTGCTAGATAGCCATTTCATTGAACGTGTTTGCGGTAACAATGTCAATCCGTAACTGGAGATATTTAAAAAATAATTTTAACAATTATGTGACACTGGTGTGACCTCAATACTTATGGCTAATTGCTGAGGTAATCAATTTGCTTTAGGGTGGATTGTTCACAACATTAACGTAAGGGATGTACATGTCTAATTTAACACTCACTACTGCTATTGATAGCTTTTATCCACCGCACCGAACGTTAATGGGACCGGGTCCTTCAGACATTTCGCCTCAAGTCTTACAGGCCTTAAGCCGCCCAACCATTGGTCACCTCGACCCGTTATTTATCGCGATGATGGATGAGCTGAAACAACTCCTTAAGTATGCATTTCAAACAGAGAATGAATTTACGATTGCTGTCTCTGCTCCAGGCAGTGCAGGCATGGAAACCTGTTTTGTTAACTTGATTGAGCCTGGCGAGAAGGTGATTGTTTGTCGCAACGGTGTCTTCGGTGAGCGTATGCGAGAAAATGTGGTTCGCTGTGGTGGTGAAGCGATCCTTGTAGATGATGAGTGGGGCAAGCCCGTTTCCGTTGAAAAGGTCGAAAAGGCATTGGCAGAAAACCCTGATGCAGTTGCTGTCGCATTTGTGCATGCAGAGACGTCTACTGGCGCGTTATCGGATGCTCAAGTTATCTCAGCTATCGCTCGTCAGTTTGATGCGTTAACGATTGTTGATGCAGTAACGTCTCTAGGTGGTGTGCCATTGCTGGTTGATGAGTGGCAGCTTGATGCAGTTTATTCGGGTAGCCAAAAGTGTCTATCTTGCGTACCTGGACTATCTCCGGTTACTTTTTCTCAGCGTGCTGTTGATAAAATGAAAGCCCGCCAAGCGCCAGTGCAAAGCTGGTTCCTAGATCAAAGTTTAGTATTAGGTTATTGGAGTGGCGAAGGTAAGCGTAGTTACCACCACACGGCGCCGGTGAATAGCCTGTATGCTCTGCATGAGTCGTTGGTTTTATTGAAAAATGAAGGCCTAGACAACACTTGGTCACGTCACTATGCGATGCACCAAGAACTGAAAGCTGGCGTAGAAGCTTTGGGGTTAAAATTTGTGGTTGACGAAGAGAGTCGCCTACCTCAATTGAATGCGCTTTACTTCCCTGAAGGGATTGATGAAGCCAAAATAAGAACGCAGTTGTTAGAAGAGTATAATCTTGAAATCGGTGCAGGCCTTGGTTCTTTGGCAGGGAAGGCTTGGCGTATTGGTTTAATGGGTTATGGCGCTCGTAAAGAGAACGTCGCATTGTGCTTAAAAGCACTAAAAGATGTATTAGAATAATTAATCGTAAAATTCGAAAAAAAAGCGCACGAGAGATCGTGCGCTTTTTTTGTGCCTAACTTAAGCCTCCAAAGTCTACCGCTTTAGCTGCATCAATATCACTTGGCAGAAGATACGTTGTTCTCAGCGGCTGAAATTTTCTTATACTGAACTTTTGAAAAATCTCTATTTGGAAATAAGAAGCTTGCTTCGCTCCGAATTTGTTCTGCTTTGCTGTGATCGCCTAAACCCTGGTACGCGAGGATTAGGTTACTGTAAAACGCGGGTCTTGGTTTACTCTTTATTATTTCCAAAGACCAATCAACATAAGGCTGAATAAGACTCGGATCAGCTTTGTAGAGCCCAATGTTGAGATACGTGCTGTACACATCCCAATCATAGCGATCTTTCCATACTACGGGATTCGTAACTTGCTTAAGAATATCTGGGTTCTTCGGCTTAGATTGTTCAAATTGAGTCAGCACATAATTGGTATGCAGCGCGCTCAACATATAGAAGTTCACCAAGATCGGAATCACTAAGCTCGACACTCTAAAGAGGGTTTTACTGACGATACTAAACGACTGTTGATAGTGCCGAGAAGAGCGTTGATCAACCCAGTAAATCAAAATGATAAAGGTTATCCAGTGAATCGCAGAGTGATAAAATGGATACTCGAGCTGAGAATGCAAGAGTATGGGTATAAATAGCGCGAGCAGTGCTAGACGAGTTCCTTTAGCCGAACTGGCTATACGTGACATCACCAGCACCGCAGCAATCAAGATACCGATGATTGGTACTATCCCGCCCTCTACGCCCCAAAAAAGAAACTCATTGTGAGGGTGATCCATGGATGGAAGGCCGGGGTGATAATTCGAGTTAAGTTGATGCTGGCGAGCCGTATATAAGGTGTATTCAGGTTCAAACTTCCCGTAACCATAACCTGTAAATGGCTTTTCTATCATCATGTCTAACGCTTGTGGAAAGGTATAGGCTCTTGGGCTTTCTAAATTGGTTCTTTTGCTCGCGAGACTATCCGTTGTGCTCAGGTTAATAACCGTAAACGCAACAGCGATACCGACTACTACTGATGTGCACCATCCGTAAAATCGCTTCTTAGTCGAGAATTTGTATAGGTAAGGCAGAATGCATATCAACCCTATTACCGCTGCCAACCAACCCGTTCGTGATGCAATAATAATTAATAGAGGTACGGTTAAGGTTGGAGTTAAATAAAGTAAAATCGACTCGCTAATCTTGTGGTTATATTTCGCGGGTTGTCTCGCAAGAAGATAAGCAGAAAGCACAAAGCCAGTGGCTAGGAAGCTGGCCATAACATTGGGTTGTTGGAAGATCCCGTAAGGTCGATTAGCAGCCGTGTTGTAGCCAAATGGGTTTCCTGGCTCTAAGGCAAAATATTGTACATAACCAAACAACGCTTGAATGACGACAGCGAGTACAATGAACCACAATATACGTTGCTTGTGTTTATTGCTGAATTTAAATTGCTGGAGGACGACGAATAACGCAAAGCCTGCCCACAATCCAAGCAAGCGCCCTGATGCTCCTTGAGGTGATGCGTTGCTGTAAAAGATGGGTAGCGTAAGTATGATGCAGCTAACCAGTAAACCAACGGTTAGTTTGGAATATTTGAGCACCCGGTTAGTCGCTAGCTGATAAAAGCCAATCGCTAACGTAAAGCTTAGTGCTAACCAAGTCATAGGGTTAAAGGATAAAGCTAGGCCAGAGCCCCCAGGGTTCGGCATGAAAAAATGCATAGCTAATAAGAATACGACAGCTAAAGAAGCAAGAAAGGCTTTATTGAGTGGTAGCTGAGTTATCTGATTTTCTAGCTGGGTACCGCTAGTATGTATTGTTGCCATAAATCCCTAACCTTATAAAAACAGAGCTTGTTCCTTTTGAAACAAGCTCTGTTACTTTAACATTTTTCTGTCTGCCCGCAGGGCGCTATTTTACACCTACTTCAAATTTAACATAGGCTTAAGGAAGCGAGCAGTGTGTGAACCTTCGACTAACGCCACATCTTCAGGTGTACCCTCTGCAACAATCTCACCACCACCTTGACCACCTTCAGGGCCTAAATCTAATATCCAATCTGCGGTTTTGACGACATCTAGGTTGTGTTCAATCACAACAACCGTATTTCCGTGATCACGCAGCCTGTGTAGAACCGTGAGTAGCTGTTGAATATCATGGAAATGAAGGCCAGTAGTTGGTTCATCTAGAATGTATAAGGTTTTTCCTGTATCTCGTTTAGATAGCTCACGTGCGAGTTTGATACGTTGTGCTTCACCGCCGGATAAGGTTGTTGCTGCTTGCCCAAGACGGATGTAAGAAAGACCAACATCCATTAAGGTTTGTAGCTTACGAGCAATCACAGGAACAGGGTTAAAGAATTCGCGCGCATCTTCCACTGTCATCTCTAGAACTTCGTCAATGGTTTTGCCTTTATAGCGAACTTCTAAAGTTTCACGGTTATAACGCTTACCTTTACACACATCACACGGCACATACACATCGGGTAAAAAGTGCATCTCTACTTTGATCACACCGTCTCCCTGACACGCTTCACAGCGACCCCCACGAACGTTAAAACTGAATCGTCCTGGTTTATAGCCACGAGATCGCGACTCTTGTGTACCCGCAAATAACTCACGGATCGGAGTAAAGATCCCAGTATAAGTAGCAGGGTTTGATCTTGGTGTACGACCGATAGGGCTCTGATCGATATCAATCACCTTATCAAAATGTTCTAGCCCTTTGAGCTTCTTATGCGGCGCAGCTACGGCTGTCGTCGCACCATTGAGTTGGGTATGAGCGATCTTAAAAAAGGTATCGTTGATTAGCGTAGATTTACCGGAACCTGATACGCCTGTGATACAGCTAAACAAACCGACTGGAATGGTTGCCGTGATATTTTTGAGGTTATTACCTGTCGCCCCGACTATCTCAACGACCTTCTTTCTGTCGATAGGTGTTCTTTCTGTTGGTATAGCAATTTCTTTTACACCGCTCAGATATTGCCCAGTTAATGATTCTGGGTTATCGAGAATATCTTGCATTGTCCCTTCAGCAACCACATGGCCGCCGTGAACCCCGGCACCTGGACCGATATCAATAACATGGTCAGCGCAGCGAATCGCATCTTCATCATGCTCAACGACAAGTACGGTATTGCCTAAGTCTCTTAGGTGAACTAAAGTTTGAAGTAGGCGTTCATTATCGCGCTGGTGGAGACCAATCGATGGTTCATCGAGTACGTACATAACACCAACCAAGCCTGCGCCTATTTGGCTTGCTAAGCGGATCCGTTGTGCTTCTCCGCCAGATAACGTTTCTGCACTGCGTGATAGGTTGAGATAATTCAAACCGACATTAACTAAGAAATGCAGTCGGTCATTGATCTCTTTCATCACTTTATCTGCGATTTGTCCACGTTGACCGTCTAGCTTCAATTCTTGGAAAAATTGCAGTGCATCGGCAATGCTGAGCTCAACGATTTCAGGCAGTGTGGTGTCACCAATAAAGACGTTTCTTGCTTCTAATCTCAAACGAGTGCCGTTACAGCTAGAACAAGATTTTGTCGAAATATATTTAGCTAAGTCTTCACGCACAGCGCTTGACTCGGTGTCGTGATAACGACGTTCTAAAGTGTTGAGAATACCTTCAAATGGATGACGCTTAACTCGAATGTCACCACGATCATTGATGTATTTGAATTCTACTTCTGTGCGGCCAGAGCCTTTCAGGATGATCTCTTGAGTTTTCTTTGGCAGAGAATTAAATGGAGAATAAAGATCAAAACCATAATGCTCTGATAGTGACGTCAACATTTGGAAATAGTAATAGTTCTTTTGATCCCAACCTTTAATTGCGCCTTCAGCAATGCTCAGATTGTCATCCAAAATAACCCGACTTGGATCGAAATATTGCTGAACACCAAGGCCATCACAAGTACCACAAGCGCCTGCCGGATTGTTGAATGAAAATAGACGAGGCTCAAGCTCCTGCATGCTGTAACCACATTTCGGGCAAGCGAAATTTGCAGAGAACACAATCTCTTCTTGTTCTGTTTCATCCATCCAACCGACAACTGCAATGCCACCAGAAAGCTCTAATGTCGTTTCGAAGGATTCAGCAAGTCGTTGCTGAAGATCAGGACGAACCTTGAACCTATCAACGACGACTTCTATGGTGTGCTTTTTATGCAACTCGAGGATTGGCGGATCGGATAAGTCACAGGTTTCCCCATCAATTCGAGCGCGGATAAAACCTTGAGCGGCTAAATTCTCAAGTGTTTTAACGTGCTCACCTTTGCGCTCTTTGACGATGGGTGCCATTAGCATCATCTTCGAGCCTTCAGGCAGTTCTAACACCTTATCGACCATTTGACTGATGGTTTGTGCAGCCAAAGGAGTATTGTGATCTGGGCAGCGTGGTTCACCTACTCGTGCGTAGAGCAGTCTTAAGTAATCATAAACCTCGGTGATTGTACCCACGGTTGAGCGGGGGTTGTGAGAGGTTGACTTTTGTTCTATTGAGATAGCAGGAGACAAACCTTCAATGTGGTCAACATCAGGCTTTTCCATAAGGGATAGAAATTGACGAGCATAGGCTGACAAAGACTCAACATAGCGACGCTGCCCCTCGGCATAAAGGGTATCAAACGCAAGTGACGACTTTCCTGAACCAGATAATCCTGTGATAACAATGAGCTTATCTCGGGGAATGGTTAGGTTGACGTCTTTGAGGTTATGCGTGCGAGCGCCTCTGATTTCTATTTTATCCATCTCAATAGACCATGTAATTTTAAGTGGCTAAAGTATTACATAGAGTGAGATTTGTGCAAAGTTTTACTGGATAAAAAAACAGTAAACAAAAAAAGGGTGACGCTTTCGAGTCACCCTTTAAATCATTTATTACGCGACTAACTCATCGCTACGTATCATTAGTTAGTATGCCAAAACTAGCGATTAAGCTTCTTTTGTTGTTGAGTGCTTACCTAGTTCGATTTGTTGCTGGTCTTTTTTGTATAGATTTTCAAAGCAGTAATTTGTTGCTTCGATATAGCCTTCTACACTACCGCAGTCAAAGCGTTGGCCTTTAAATTTGTATGCTAATACACAGCCTGCTTTGGCTTGTTTTAACAATGCATCGGTAATCTGGATTTCGCCACCTTTACCTGGTTCAGTCTGCTCGATAAGTTCAAAGATGTCTGGAGTCAGAATGTAACGGCCAATGATCGCTAGATTACTTGGTGCAGTACCTGGTTCTGGCTTCTCAACCATGTCGTCAACACGGAAAAGATCATCTTTAATCATTTCACCAGAGATAACACCGTATTTGTGCGTTTCGTTTTCTGGCACTTCTTGAACAGCAACGATTGAACAACGGAACTGTTTGTATAGTGCAACCATTTGAGCCAACACACCTTGTTGTTCGTTCACACAAAGGTCATCAGCAAGCACGACTGCAAACGGTTCATCACCCACAAGCTCGCGACCAGTCAAGATAGCATGACCTAGACCTTTCATTTCACGTTGGCGAATGTAAGTGAAGTTTGCCGCTTCAATTGTTTCACGGATATTGATCAACAAGTCTTCTTTATTCGTGCCGCTGATCTGATGTTCGAGTTCGTAGTTTTTATCGAAGTGATCCATCAGAGAATGCTTACCACGACCGGTAACAATACACATACCGTCCATACCAGCTTCGATAGCTTCTTCAACGCCGTATTCAATTAGAGGCTTGTTTACAACAGGCATCATCTCTTTAGGCATTGACTTAGTTGCAGGTAAGAAGCGTGTACCGTAGCCAGCTGCCGGGAAAAGGCACTTTTTGATCATGATAAGACCCTTTATCTATAATAATTATTGATTCAACCTGAGTGGCTGATATTTCTGAGGGCAACTCTAGCATAAGTTATGTCGAAAATTCAGCAACAATACGTATGGTTTACTAGAGTTTTCCTCAAAATTATCCTCAGTTTAAGAGGCGGATCAATTATGCAAGTAAGTTCTGATTAGCCCATGCGATAGCTTGGACTCTATTCTTAACCGCTAACTTACGGAAAATCTGATAAAGGTGTGACTTTACGGTGAACTCGCTAATAAATAAATCATCGGCTATTTGAGTGTTGGATGACCCCGATTGAAGGCAACGGATCACTTGGATTTCTCTGATCGTCAAATCTACATTGGTGGGTGTCGTGTTGGTGTTCACCATATTACGGTAATAAAAAAGCAGTTGATTGGTTACTTTTCGTGGTAACCAATTATCACCATTAATGACCTGTTGAATCCCCTTTGCTATTTTCACTTTTTGTTCGGAGTCATAAAATAGCCCTTTTAATACGCCGAAAGTGAGCAACTCCGAGGTAGGGAGCTGTTGAGGTACATTGAACAAGATGATCTCATTGTTTTTCCACATGACGGGTAAGTTAGGGAAAACAACGATTAACTGTGGCACCTCTTTGTAGTCGATGAGTAAGATACGATTACTTTGCTTTCTATCGAAAAGCATCAAGTCGCCCGCTGTCATCTTGTAGAGTGGGATAATTAGGTGCTTTTCTATCTCTTTTACGTGTAGGTGAGTCTCGCTTGGATCTATGCACAGAAAGTGTAAAGTGCGAGCATATCGAGATTTTCTCATTGATAATCCTTGTAAGGGTAGAATTAGATTTCACGTTGTCATGCACGCCATTGCTTCTCTAGCGCCTTGGTTGTGTCTTGCGTTGAATATCAATGATCAAAGTAAATGAGTGGTTTATCAGTGGAGAAAAAAGCAACATCGCTCTGAATATCATGATTTGTTACGTTTTTATTCTTTGTATAAGAGCGAGAATAGGAATGCGATTTATCACTGTAGAAAAGCATGCTATTCTTGTGCGCTAAAATTTTCTGAGACTATGAATTTAGACGGAGCAAATCATGGCTAGCCGTGGAGTTAACAAAGTTATATTAGTGGGTAACCTAGGTAATGACCCTGAAATTCGTTACATGCCGAATGGCGGCGCAGTAGCGAACATTACCATTGCAACGTCAGAGTCATGGCGTGACAAAGCAACTGGCGAACAGCGTGAAAAAACAGAATGGCACCGTGTTGCTCTGTTTGGCAAGCTGGCGGAAGTTGCTGGTGAGTACCTACGTAAAGGTTCTCAAGTTTACATTGAAGGTCAACTTCAGACTCGTAAATGGCAAGATCAAAGCGGTCAAGATCGCTACACAACTGAAGTGGTTGTTCAAGGCTTCAACGGTGTAATGCAAATGCTTGGTGGCCGTGCTCAAGGCGGTGCTCCTGCTCAAGGTGGTATGGGTAACCAACAGCAAGGTGGTTGGGGTCAACCACAGCAACCACAACAGCAGCAACAACAATACAGTGCTCCTGCTCAACAGCAGCCGAAAGCACCTCAACAAGCTCCTCAGCAGGCTCAACCTCAATATAATGAGCCACCGATGGATTTTGATGATGACATCCCATTTTAGACCCTGTTTTTAATATATTATAAAGACAGTATTAAATTGGAAAAAGCCGCGTTTATCGCGGCTTTTTGTTACCTACAATTCTTAACGCTTTATTTACAACGTCAATTTATAGTATAAGTAGCAATACGGTATAATGTGAGTTGAAAAGGATTTCGTTATTCATGAGATATACCCCCACACTAAAATTGAGCACTCGCTTAGTGGCATTTGTCACCGTGATAGTTATCAGTGCGATGTTCATTCTTTTTATCGGTGGCACACTTTCTTTTAAGCGTATTGGGCAGGAATATTTAGACCATTATTTGGTTGGTATTGTCGATGTTGTAGATAAAGAGATGGAAGACCCAGACGCCGCGTATTCGATGCAGCGTTGGATGCCTAAGATGTTACAAGCGAGCAATATTGTTGAGATGAAACTCTCGAACAGGACTGGCATCGTTTATCGCTTTAAAGATACCTCCCCGCAAATCGATCCTAGTCGTCTCTATAAAAGAAGTTTTGTTTTAGAGCGAAATGAAGGCTATCGAATCGAATTTAAAGCACTTCCGCCTTACATTGGTTATAACTATTCAATGGAGGCTATGTGGTCGATTACTTTAGCCGTTGCTTTGATTATTTTCTGTTTGGCTCGTGGTGTTCGATGGCTAAAAGAACAATTAATGGGATCCGAAATGCTCGAAGAGCGAGGCAGAATGATCCTTGCGGGGCAAGTTGAAGCTCATGCAAAAGGCGATGAGCGAGAATGGCCGTATACGGCAAGCGAAGCCTTAGATGTATTGATAGAAGAGCTGAAAGATGCTCGTCAAGAAAGAAGCCGCTTTGATACCTTTAT
The DNA here is from genome assembly GCF_029890535.1 of Vibrio sp. S/42/10. Taxonomy (NCBI): domain Bacteria; kingdom Pseudomonadati; phylum Pseudomonadota; class Gammaproteobacteria; order Vibrionales; family Vibrionaceae; genus Vibrio; species Vibrio sp. S/42/10. Next base: position 17,324 of record NZ_JAKMZC010000006.1, read on the forward strand.
CCGTACTCATACCTTTCTAGATAAGCTCACAGGTACAGCCAATCGAGTACTCTTTGACAACAAACTTGAATCAACCTTACATGAAAGTGGTGCTCGAGGTGGCGTATTACTAATACGTATCGACGGGTGGGAACAAGTTTGTGATGCTAATGACAAGCAAATCACGGACAGCTTCATCATTGAAGTCGGTGAAGTATTATCGAATATTGTTCAGCGTTATCCTGATGTTATCTTTTCTCGTTATTACGAAGCCGACTTCGCGGTGTTTATTCCTCATCAGGGAGCAAAGGATATTGCGACCTTGGCGGCTCAATGTTTAAGGCAGTTAGATAAGCTAACGCCACCTGAGCCTTTGGAACTTGACAATTGGTGTCATATTGGTGTGACCATGTATACCGAAGGTGAGCGCCATAGCAAGATCATGGATGAAACGGAAACCGCATTAAAGAGTGCTCAGTTGGAACGTATCAATAACTGGAGCCGCTACCCTAAACAGAACAAAAATGAGCTTGATAGAGGCAGCGTTCGCTGGAGAACATTACTCGATAAAGCTCTACTCCCTGAAAATTTAGTAATCTTTGCTCAGCGGTGTTATCTTATTTCGGAGTCTGGTCAAGTTAATGAATTACATAGAGAAATGTTTGTTCGAATTCAAGATCCAGACAAAGGTTTACTGAAATCGTCTCGATTTATGCCCGCGGTAGAGCAAGTGGGCTATCAAGCTCAAATGGATCAGTCGGTTCTGAAAGTACTGTTAACATCACTGAAAGAATCAACAAAAGCTAGCAACTATTCGGTGAATTTGAATGTCACCCCGTTTGCCAGTAAACAGCATTTTAAGTGGTTTAGAAGTGAGTTGTTACAGCTTTCGGCTCAACACCGTTCTCAATTGGCCTTTGAGTTCCCTGAAGGGCACTTGATTGCTCATCTTGATTATATGAGACCGGTCGCAAAGATGTTGAAAGGGCTAGGGTGTAAAATTATCGTTGGTCAAGCTGGGCGAACCATTGTTAGCACTCACTACATCAAAGATTTAAAGGTCAATTTTATTAAGCTTCATCGAAGCCTAATAAAGAAAATCGATCAAAGGCATGAGAATCAGCTGTTTGTCCGTAGTTTAATAGGGGCATGTGGCGACTCCCCAACTCAAGTTATTGCCGTAGGGGTCGAGACTAAACAAGAAAAGAATACCTTGATAGAGTTAGGTATTAACGGCTATCAAGGGAGATATTTTGACGAAGAGCAACAAATTATCCCTTTGCCTAATCAAGGTGAAAAGACAGTGAAAGCTGAATCCGTGGTAAAAGTTGGTCGAAGAAATCGATGGCGTAAGAGTAGTAGTTAAGCATGAATTTTAAAGCGATTTTAGACAAGATAAAGCCAACGAATAACAAAGGCAGCTCTCAGGTTGTTATGTTAGGCAACAATGCCATTTATATTTCATCGGCAGATCAAGAATCTCAAGTAACCAACACCCCTGTGGTTAACGGGGATTGGGAGAGTGCACTAAAGAAATCGCTTAGCAGTGAGGCATTTACCAGTAATAGCCTCCAGCTGATTGTCTGTGCAAACTACTACCAAACATACCAAATTGATAAACCGGACATTCCTGAGAATGAATGGTCGGTAGCACTGCCTTTTTTACTCAAAGATCTTGTATCTGAAAGGGTGACTGAGATTACGGCGAGTGCGGTCGCGTTACCGACCTCGAACAAGCTACAAGTGTATGTTTTGCCTAAAAAGCTGTTAAATAAGCTTGTAAACATTACTCAATCAGCGCAAGTGGAACTTAAAGGCGTTGCCCCTGAAGATGAAATCTGGGGTTATAGCGCAGGTGAGCTTTCTAATTTTATCCTTTTACAACGTAGCTCCAATTCACATTTTAAGCTTGGTGCGTTTGTTGAAAATACGGTTTGTTTCCAAAGAACGATCCGTAGCGTTGTCCCTCCTTTAACCGGTGTTGCATCAAGTGTTCTTCAGTTAGATGGCCTTGCTTTAGAGTTGCAACGCTCAATTGATTATCTTTCTTCTCAAATCAAAGGTACTCAACTTCATCAGTTAAAAATCTGCTGTGATGAGGAAGACGAGACTGAATTACAAAGTGCGTTAAATAACACACTGAGCTCGACAGTTTCGTTGTTGGTGGAAGGTGAACGTGATAATTCAGAGAGTTTGTTGGTTAAACTCGCAGCTGAAAAAGATACTTTTAATGTTAATCTTTACCCTGAACACCTCAAGCCTAAAAAAGAATATTTTACGCTGACAAATGTTGTTGCGATTTGGGGGCTAGTTTGTGTTTTGCTGCTGGGTGGTTACTTTGTAATGCAGTATCAAGTTTCTAATCTAGATAAAGAACTAACAGCTCTGCAACATGACTCGAACCGACTTAACAAGCAAGTTAACCAATTGAATAGTAAGTTAACTCAACACAAACCGTCTCCAGAGAAAGTGGCCGCTGTTGCGCGTCTCAAACGTGAGACTCAGGCCAAAAAAGAGGCATTGAAGGCGGTCGGGCAATACGACGAATCACAACAAGTCGGGTATTCTGGCGTCATGAATTCCTTAGCTAAATTAGGCCGAAATGACATATCGCTTTCGCATATTTATATGACGCACGATACTTTAGACCTCAGTGGCTTAGCTCGTAACGCCAATGTTGTTCCGAATTGGATTGGTCAATTTAAAACAGAGCTTAATTTAGTCGGGCGTGCCTTTGAAAAACTTAAAATAGGTCGCAATGAGCAAGATGTGGTGACGTTTGAATTAAGTACTCGCAGGGAGAGTAAATAATGCAACAGTGGAACCAGCTTAACGATAAGTTTCTTGCATTAAGCCAAAGAGAAAAATGGCTACTTTTCGTGTGTGGTTTTGTTGGGCTATCCATGCTGTTGTTCACCTTGTTGGTTGAACCTGCGTATCTCGACTTACAAGCCAAAAATGCTAAGACGATGAGCCTGACTCAATCAAATCAAAGACAGCAGGGTGAGCTACTCGTTCTGCAAGCTAAGCTCAATAAAAACCCAGATAAAGAAATCAACATCGAGTACAAAAAGCTACTTGTTGAAAGCCAAGACCTTTCACTTCAGCTTTCGCAGATTGTCGATGGGTTGATCACGCCTTCTCAAATGTCGCAGTTACTGGAGAGCGTTCTTAACGCTGGTAGTGGGCTAAAGCTTGAGTCGCTAGAGTCATTAAAACCAGAAGCGATTTCGAACAATAAAGAGACCAGTGAATATTCAGGTTACTTTCTTCATCCTGTGAGAATGGAATTGACGGGCAGCTATTTTGATATTTCTGCTTACCTTCAAGCCCTTGAATCTCTTCCTGTTAGCTATTACTGGCGAACATTTAAATACTCAGTTGAAGAGTACCCTAAAGCTCGACTCGTATTTGAGGTTTACACACTTGGTACTAGACAGGAGTTTATCGGTGGTTAGAACTCTATTGTTGTCCCTACTTTTAAGTAGCTCAGTGGTTTGGGCAGAGCAAGATCCAACGGCACCATTAGGTTGGCTTACTCCTGAACAAAAAGCCGCGCCTGCTAAAAAGGCGCAAACTCGCTATCGCCTACCGTCCCTAGAAAGCATCGTTTGTAAAGGTGATACGCCTTGCTATGCGATTATGAATGGTCAGATTTTAGGTCAAGGAGAAACGATCAGAGGGTACCGAGTGAAAAACATAGATCCAGAATACGTCACTCTGCAGAGAAGCTCTAAGCAGTGGAAATTAGAGATGTTCTCTTTAGATGTTAAGAATAATTAAGGTTTGAGTGAAGACATGCGTAAACTTGTAGTAGCAATTCTAGTGTCATCTTTAGTCGGCTGTTCGATGGGACACAGAGATCCTGTTGAGATTAAAGAGTCTTTGAACGAATCCATTAATGAAGCCAATAGTCGAGCACTTCATGAACTGCCTTCGTCGGTTCAAGATGACCTTATGCCTCAGCTTAATTCTGACTCCATGTCTCCGGGGACGGAAACCGTTAAGCGCTTTCGTATTCAAGCAAAAGGCGTTGAAGCGAGAACCTTCTTTGCCAGCTTAGTGAAAGGTACTGAGTATAGTGCGGCCATTCACCCTGGCGTGTCAGGAAACCTTACGCTTAATCTAACGGACGTGACACTAGACGAAGTACTGGCTGTTGCTCAGGATATGTATGGCTACGATATTGAAAAGCGTGGCAAAGTGATTCAAGTTTACCCTGCTGGTCTTCGCACCGTAACGATTCCTGTCGATTACTTGCAAGTTAAGCGTGCAGGTCGATCATTGACGACTATCACCACTGGAACGATCTCGAATTCAGATAACAGCTCGTCAAGCTCATCAAGTTCAGACTCTAATTCATCCAACTCCTCCAATTCTTCTAATTCTTCCAATTCTTCGAACTCGACATCGAACGGTGGTACAGAGATTGAAACGACCTCTGAAAGCGATTTTTGGCCACAACTTGAAGCAGCAGTTGCTCACCTTATTGGTTCAGGTGACGGGCAAAGCGTTGTGGTAACCCCGCAAGCGAGTGTGATTACGGTTCGTGCTTACCCTGACGAAATTCGTGAAGTTCGTGAGTTCTTAGGTATTTCCCAGAAGCGTTTGCAGCGCCAAGTTATCTTGGAAGCCAAAATCATGGAAGTGACCTTGAGTGATGGTTACCAACAAGGTATTAGCTGGTCGAATCTATCTAAATCTATTGGTAGCGGTGGTGTTGTTATTGACCGCCCTACAAGTACTCTACCGCCGTTAGATGCGATCAGTTCTCTACTCGGTGGGCAAACTAATGTCACGATCTCTGATGGTAGCTTCGAAGCGGTTTTGAGCTTTATGGATACTCAAGGTGACCTTAACGTTCTATCGAGCCCGCGAGTAACGGCTGCGAACAACCAAAAAGCAGTTATCAAAGTGGGAACCGATGAGTATTACGTAACAGATCTATCAAGCTCAGTCGGTAGTGGTGATAACGCGAATGTGGCTCCTGAAGTTGAGCTCACTCCCTTTTTCTCTGGTATCTCTTTGGATGTAACTCCTCAGATAGATGATAAAGGGGGCGTATTCTTACATGTTCACCCTGCCGTTATTGAGGTCGAGGAAGAAGTGAAAGAGCTCAATTTAGGTTCAACGACAGGTTTGGTGCAGCTTCCTTTAGCGAAAAGCTCTATCCGAGAGTCTGACTCAGTGATTCGCGCAAAAGATGGCGATGTGGTTGTGATTGGCGGGTTAATGAAATCAAATACCAGTGATGTGACGTCTAAAGTTCCATTCCTCGGTGATATTCCAGCCTTAGGACATTTGTTCCGCAATACCAATCAGTTAACGCAAAAAACTGAGCTCGTGATCTTGCTAAAACCCACGATCGTGGGTGTGAATACTTGGCAAACTGAGTTGGAGCGTTCTCGTGATCTTCTTCAAGAGTGGTTCCCTGATGAAGAGTAAATACTTACTTTCTCAATGTAGATTGGCTGTTTTTTACTAAGCTAGGTCGTCATATGTATCAAGCTCACTTTGGTTTTGAACAACTGCCATTTACGTTAACGCCGAATACCGATTTCTTTTATGGTTTGGCGCCTCATTTTGAGGCGATTCAAACGGTCATCTCGGCGTTAGATATGGGAGAGGGCGTAATCAAAGTCACTGGCGAAGTCGGTACGGGAAAAACCATGATTTGTCGGATGCTGGTTAATCATTTAAAGGATTGTACGGCGTTAATCTACCTGCCAAACCCTGTTTTGTCTGGTGCAGACCTGCGTCAAGCCGTCGCTAAAGAGCTAGGTTTGACTATCGATAATCCAGCAACCTTAGTTGATAACATCCAGCACAAGTTAATTGAATTACACAACTCAGGCTTAAGAGTCGTCGCCATTCTTGATGAGGCTCAAGCGCTATCGGATGAAGCGCTCGAAACATTAAGGTTGTTTGGTAATCTTGAAACTGAAGATAAAAAATTACTTCAGATAGTGTTACTCGGACAGCCTGAACTGGATGTCAGGTTAGAGGCTTACCACCTCCGGCAGTTTCGACAGAGAATTACATTCAGTTCAACACTGAGGCCGCTCAATCTCGATGAAACGGTAGCGTATATTGATAACCGGATTGCTAAATCTGGTGGCAACTCTGAGTTGTTCAGCTTGAATCAAAAAAAGGCGATTTGTCGCTCATCGTTAGGTATTCCCAGGTTGATAAATCAACTATGTCATAAGGCACTTTTGCTCTCTTTCAGTGAAGATAAGAAAAGTATCGACAACCAGCACCTGTTTTCAGCCATGCATGAAACTTACGATGTATGTAAGCCTAAATTTAAAACGCCAATACTGTGGGGTTGGAATTAATTATGAGCGTCATTAATAGCGCGTTGTCTGAATTGGCAAAGAAAAAATCAGCGACTTCGATTGAAGCTGCAGTAGTACCAAAAGTCAAAACACGCTCTCCATTAGTATGGGTTGCTGCGGGCTTTACACTCAGCTTAGCCATGGGCGGTTGGGCGATATCGCAAGGCCCTGCTGTCGGCAATTCAATCTCTACAAGAGACGCGCAGATTAAGGTTTCTGTCATTGATAGTTCGGGCGAAATACAGAGTGTAATAGCGCAGCCTATCTCGTCGCCAACCAAGAAATTAGTCACGTTAGACGTACCTGAGCGTTCTGTAGAGCATGTCGCTACGTCAAACAATGTAAAAGCTAAGTCAGTCTCGTCTGATTCAACGATTGTAACTCCTCGTAAAGCGGTACTTAACACGACCAGTGCACCTAAAGGGAATAAAATTAAAATTCCCGAGCCCATATACGTGGCTAGTGTGACAAAAAAAAAGCCTGTTTCTATCTCTGGCGAAGTCGCCATTTCTGAAGGTTCAGAAAATAATGGAATGTTGATTGAGCAGGTGGAGCTAACGTCTGATCAACTATCAGCCAATGCACAAGGTCGTGCTCAGAAAGCGCTTGATGCGAACGATCTTACTGGTGCCTTGAAAGGTTATACCGAAGCTCTTCGATATGCCCCTAGAAATGAGGACGTTCGCCAGAAACTCGCGATTCTCTATTTTGGGAAAGGTGATACTCGTAAGGCTTACGAACTTTTTCAGTCGGGTATCAAACTTAATATCAATAGTGAAAAGCTGCGTTTAGGCTTATCAACATTGCTTGTCAAAGCAAACCAAGCGGAAGCGGCATTGAGTCCATTAGTCCATTTACCGCCAAACCCAACCAAAGATTATCTAGCCATGCGTGCGGCGTTGAGCCAAAAATCGCAGCAAGAAGAGATTGCATTAGAGAGTTACAAAAAGTTGGTCGATGTTGATTCTGATAATGCTCGCTGGTGGCTCGGTCTGGCCATTCAACAGGAACGTCAGCTTGATTTTACGGCTGCAAAAGAGTCATACCAAGGCGCTTTAACTCGAGTAGGAATCTCATCTCAATCGCAAAGTTTTGTGCGAGATCGATTAAAAATACTCGATGCCTTAGAGGAGCACGACGATGCAAATTAGACTAAGAAAGCGATTGGGTGATTTGCTTGTTGAAGAAGGCATTATTACCGAGTCTCAAGTAGAACAAGCTCTAGCGGCTCAGAAAAGTACCGGACGTAAGCTAGGTGATGCACTGATTGAGCTTGGCTTCTTATCAGAGCAACAGATGTTGAGCTTCCTATCACAACAGCTAGCGATTCCTCTTATTGATTTAAGCCGAGCCAACGTCGATGTAGAAGCGGTACAGCTTTTACCCGAAGTACATGCTCGTCGCCTTCGCGCATTGGTGATTGGACGCCAAGGTGACACTTTGCGTGTTGCAATGAGTGACCCTGCCGATCTGTTTGCACAAGAATCGTTGCTCGGTCAACTCGGCGATTATGCTCTAGAATTTGTGGTCGCTAAAGAAAGACAACTCGTTGATGGCTTTGACCGCTATTATCGTCGAACCAAAGAAATCGCCTCTTTCGCTGAGCAACTGCATGCCGAGCACCAAGTTAATGATGCCTTTGATTTTGATATAGCAGGTGAAGACAGTGACGAAGTTACGGTCGTTAAGCTTATCAATTCGTTATTTGAAGATGCAATCCAAGTTGGTGCTTCTGATATCCATATTGAGCCCGATTCAAACGTATTGCGTCTTCGTCAGCGTATTGATGGTGTGCTGCATGAAACATTGTTGAATGAAGTCAATATTGCGTCTGCCCTGGTTCTGCGTTTGAAGCTGATGGCAAACCTTGATATCTCAGAGAAACGTCTTCCTCAAGACGGCCGTTTCAATATTCGCGCGAAAGGCCAATCTGTCGATATTCGTATGTCGACTATGCCAGTGCAGCACGGTGAGTCTGTGGTGATGCGTCTGCTTAACCAATCAGCCGGTTTACGTAAATTAGAAGCGTCGGGTATACCGAGCGATCTGCTGGTTCGTCTTCGTCAACAATTACGCCGTCCACATGGGATGATCTTGGTTACTGGGCCGACAGGTTCAGGTAAAACCACTACCTTGTACGGTGCGTTAAGCGAATTAAACGAACCGGGTAAAAAGATCATTACTGCGGAAGACCCGGTGGAATACCGACTTCCGCGTGTGAACCAAGTTCAGGTTAACCCTAAGATTAATCTCGACTTCTCTACTATATTGAGAACTTTCCTGCGTCAGGATCCCGATATCATTCTTATTGGTGAGATGCGTGACCACGAAACGGTTGAGATTGGATTGAGAGCCGCACTGACGGGTCACTTAGTATTAAGTACGCTGCACACCAATGATGCGGTAGACAGCGCACTGCGTATGATGGATATGGGCGCTCCAGGTTACTTGGTAGCGAGCGCTGTGCGAGCGGTAGTGGCGCAGCGATTGGTTCGTAAAGTATGTACTGACTGTATAGTTGAAGATGAATTGGATGAACCTCGCAAGCAATGGTTGAGCGTCCGTTTCCCCAACCAAGTGGGTGTGCCATTTGTGAAAGGTCGTGGTTGCCAGAACTGTAACTTAACCGGCTATCGTGGGCGTATTGGGGTGTTTGAAATGTTAGAGCTAGAACAAAACATGATGGATGCGCTTAGAGCGAATGATGCGGTCGGTTTTGCTCAAACAGCTAGGCAGTCTGAAAACTACAAACCGTTATTGGCTTCTGCGATGGAACTGGCTCTGCAAGGTGTCGTGAGTCTCGATGAGATAATGTACCTTGGTGAAGGGGATGCTTCCGGTGCCACTGACCCAATTTATCTGTAGGGGTAGAGTGATATGCCAACGTATCGTTATGTAGGTCGCAGTTCGGATGGTAGCCAGGTTACCGGTCAATTAGATGCGAATAACGAAGATCTTGCCGCTGAAAGCTTGATGAGCAAGGGGATCATTCCAACCTCAATTAAGTTGGGGAGAAGTGGTGATTCAGTATTAGATATGGATATATCTAGCCTGTTTTCACCCAATGTTCCTCTTGAGGTCTTGGTTCTGTTCTGTCGACAATTATACAGTCTAACCAAAGCGGGCGTGCCGCTTCTGAGGTCGATGAAAGGTCTGACTCAAAATTGTGAAAACAAACAGTTGAAAGCAGCTTTAGAAGAAGTGGTTGCTGAGCTAACCAATGGCCGTGGGTTAGCGGCATCGATGCAAATGCATCCTAAGGTATTTAGCTCGCTGTTTGTATCGATGATCAGTGTTGGTGAAAATACGGGTCGTTTAGACCAAGCGCTGCTGCAGTTAGCTGGATACTATGAACAAGAAGTGGAGACTCGCAAGCGAATCAAGACAGCGATGCGTTACCCAACATTCGTGATCTGCTTCATTTTGATTGCGATGTTCATTCTTAACATTAAGGTTATCCCACAGTTTTCTAGCATGTTCGCACGGTTTGGTGTCGATCTTCCACTCCCCACTCGTATCTTGATTGGTATGTCAGAGTTTTTCGTGAATTATTGGGGCTTGATGCTAGGCGTGATCTTTGGCCTTATTTTTGCGTTTAAAGCTTGGGTTAAAACAGATAACGGCTTAGAAACGTGGGATCGGTGGCGCCTAAAAATACCTGTCATTGGTGGCGTTGTTAACCGAGCTTTACTGTCTCGTTTCTCACGTACTTTCGCATTGATGCTCAAAGCGGGTGTGCCATTGAATCAATCGTTAGCGCTATCGGCTGAAGCTCTGGATAACCGCTTTTTAGAGTTACGGGTTCAAGCTATGAAATCGGCAATTGAAGCGGGTAGTACGGTTTCTTCAACCGCGATTAACAGCGAAATCTTCACACCGCTCGTGATACAAATGATTTCAGTCGGTGAAGAAACGGGTCGTATTGATGAGCTATTGCTCGAGGTGTCAGATTATTATGATCGAGAAGTTGATTACGATTTGAAAACCTTAACCGCTAGAATAGAGCCTATTTTGTTGGTCGTTGTCGCTGGTATGGTCTTAGTATTGGCTTTAGGTATTTTCCTGCCGATGTGGGGAATGCTGGATGCAATCAAAGGCTAATGAATGCTAAATAACCTACAACGCTCACGTTTTGTTATTTGGAGTGTGGTTATCCTTTTTCTAATTGTAGGGCTGCTATCTGCATTGGATACGGTGGAAGAAGAAGCGAGTAACACGGCATTGATCGTCGCGAGTAAGCGGATTATTGAGCAGGCTAATTTGCTTAAACAAGAGTATTTGTTAACGGGCCCGGAACAAACTAATGACTCAGAACAGTTAATGCGCTACAGCAGAACGGGATGGATAAAGCCGATTAAAGGTTCGGAACGGGATTGTCGCTATTGGTTAGAGCAATTGTATCCCCCACAGAGCATTTTAGGGCTGACTTTTCCCAGTATTGAAGATAAAAGTGATAACATACAGTTTCATTGTAGTTATCATTATAGCGATAAGTATCAAATAGATATATTGCTCGAAAAAGAAAGATTTAGTGTAAAAGCCAATATTTTGGCTTTGTGAGAATATTGACACTGTTTTTATGGTTTTATACGTGTGCAAATGTATAATGCGCGTTAGTAATTAGATGAGTAGGTAGAAAATGCTTAAAAATCAAAAGGGTTTCTCCCTTGTCGAATTAGTCATCGTAATTGTTGTCGTTGGTTTATTGGCAGTGGCGGCTTTACCCCGCTTCTTAGATGTGACCGATGAGGCTAAAAAATCCAGTATTGAAGGTGTCGCTGGTGGTTTTGCAACCGCAGTATTATCAGCAAGAGCACAGTGGGAAGCCGAAGCAAGACCATCTGAGAAGATTGGTGTTGAAACATACAATACTGTAAATTATGATGGTGTTGATTTTTGGTTAACAAGATCAAAGAACAGCAAGAGTGAAGATACCGACTTTCGAGACGGCTATCCATGGACTCTGAATAGTGACTCTTCAGTCGCACCAGGAGATATTTCTTCAGAAACCTGTGCTGAATTGATGCAAAATTTACTGCAAAACCCACCGAGCGTGGCCGCAGTCGATGATGTTGATGACGACTCAAATTATAAATATTCGGCGGAAGCGAATTCAGGTGAGGCAACGTGTACTTACATTCAGTTAGAAGGTAATACCGAGCACCAATTCGTTTACGAAATTAAAACTGGTCGTGTGACCGTAACTTTGCAGTAAGTCTGCGTAAAATTAAACATAGAGAGAGCTTAACTATGAAAAGACAAGGCGGTTTCACCCTAATCGAACTAGTGGTTGTAATTGTTATTCTAGGTATTCTTGCTGTAACTGCGGCGCCACGTTTCCTTAACTTGCAAGATGATGCGAAAGAATCAGCACTACAAGGTTTAGCCGGAGCAATGAACGGTGCTTCAGGTATTGTATTTGGTAAGTCAGCGATTGCTGGTCTAGAAGCTAGTGCTGCTGCATCAATTACTGAAAATAACGTGACAATTAACACGGTTCTTGGCTACCCAGAAGCTACTTCAGCTGGTATCGGTAATGCAACTGATATGGATGGCTTCAACATTCTTGCTGGCGGTGGTACTGCTCAAGGTGCAACTATCGAATATGGTTTTACTGGTTACACAGACTTCTGTGTTCAATACACAGCTGCAACATCATCAGCTCAAGCTACAGCTCGTGTAGTGTCAAGTGCAAGCGGTACAAACTGTCAATAAGTTCGCTTATTGTTAATGTATGATGAGGCCAGCTCTTGCTGGCCTTTTTTCTATCCAGTGCATATAAATATCAAAACTATTCATATACATAATATCGAAAGCTTCGTTATTTTGTATAATCAGTATTCGCTAGACAGTTAGAGGCTCATTATGGATAGCAGCCCAAAATCCAACGGCTTTACTCTGGTAGAGCTGGTCATCGTTATCATTATTCTTGCTATCGTATCTATTACCGCTGTATCACGTATGTCCGGTCGAAGTAGCTTTGAACTTTATGCCTTACAAGATCAAGTCATTTCAGTTGTTAGGCAGGTTCAAGTCAACCGCATGCAATCCAACCTTGATTCGTCATCTCCTTTAGACCAAGATAATTTTCAACTCGTGGCTGATGGAAATTGTCTTGGTTCATCTAATGCGTGCTCATCCGACGAAGAGTCAGTTTCGCGAAGTGATCGTGTGTTGGAACATGGGTACTTATTTCGCTACCAACCTGATCTTACAGATAACATCCTGGAATTTGATCTTTTAGGAAATCCTACCCTAGCAGCTTCGGCTGGAGTAGGTATAGAGATCAGTGAACAAGCAAACTCAGAAAACCGAGTTTGGGTTTGTATTAATGAGCAAGGCTTTGTTTCTGCTGAAGTGGGAAGGTGTTGATGGTGAAAAACAATGTAAAAGGATTCACTTTAATAGAATCAGTGATTGTAATCGTCTTACTGGGTTTTGCGGCGCTTACATTATCCTCTTTTTTAGCTCCACAATCTGCCCAATCTAGCGATGCAAACTACTACAATCGAGCTTCAGCATTAGGTAGTAGTGTTATGTCTAGGTTACTTGCTCAAAGCTATACGGATATTGATACGTTTGATGGTGAAACGGATCTAAGCAACTTGATTAAAGATGCATCTACCTACATAAACTTTCAAGTTGAGGTTTCTATAGACCCAGTATCAGGCGCGAGTAGTAATCTTAAATCTGTCATTGTCGAAGTTACTTCAAGCTCGCAGCCAACAGTGTCCTTTAATGCTTTTAAGGGGAACTATTGATGCGAATGAAAGGCTTTACATTGATCGAGTTGATTCTAGCCATCGTTGTATCTAGCATTCTGTTGCTCGGTTTAGCTAATTTCACGGAAGTGGGGGTAAAAGGTTATTTTAGTACGGTAGAACGTTATCGCTTACAAACTGAAGCCAATTTTGTTATTGAAAAAATATCACGTGAGATGAGGCATGCAGTGCCAAACCTATTCCCCTCAGCAGCATCGAGTGGGTGTGTCTCTTTTTACCCAATCGTAGACTCTGGTTTCTATGTGGTATCAGGGGCAGATATTAATTTTTTAGTAGGCGATTCAGATAGTGATATTCAATCACTGAAAAGCTTATCAATGGTTATTAACCCAACGCGCCCTTACGAAGAAATTAATAATATCGATAATGTATTCTCATTAACTAATATCAGCCAAGTTACAGGAAAGAATGTCTCAGGAGCTGCATTTACTTTGGTCGATCAGGCTAGTTATTTGGTCGGAGGGTCTGTGAGTAATCGGCATTATATTTTTGACGATGATAATCCTGTTGAATACTGTCTTTCTGGCGATGATTTTTTAACAAGAGCCAATGGTGGAGCGCCAGTTACCATTAGTGATAAATTAAATGTTGCTAAAAGCTCCCTTTTATATTCTCCGGCTACGGTTCAGCAAAATGGAATTGTAGATCTAGCCTTTACATTTACTGTTAATGGTGAAACCACGACCTTTGAACAAGAAGTGCAGGTGCTCAATGTCCCGTAGTTATCAACAGCGTGGTAGCGCACTTATAATAGTTATCTTTGTCATCATTATTGTTGGGTTTCTCGCGACAAGTTTAACGCGTACCAGTTGGTCAACTCACGATACCAACACCCGCTCAGTATTGGGCACTCAGGCATGGCTATTAAGCCATTCTGTTAATGAGTATGTAATGACTCAGTTTTATCCGAGCCTTGACCCACTTGCCTCTTCTGCTGTTTCCGCCGCGTGTACTAACCTAGAGCCACTTGGTGTAGTTTCTGAAGCTAAATCTTTGATATCCAGAGTACCAATGAACTGCTCTCTTAATAGTTTAGAGTGCTCAAGTCGTGGTGAATTAGGTGGTTTTGTTTTTTATGTTTTAGAGTCTTCGGTTGTTTGTGGTTCAGGTATCAATCAAGTACAGCGTATTCAAGAAGTTTGGGTGAGGGAATAAACGATGATAAAGCATTTCTCTGTATTATTAGTTGCGCTTTTTTTATCACCATTAGTTCAAGCTAATGTTAATACCAACCCTCAATTTGAGTTTGGTACGGTTCCTGCCGATAAATGTGATATATCCGGACCAACAGTAGAGTGTGTCATTGAGTTTGAAAACACCTATGATTCAGCGCCTTTGGTGTTTGTCATGTCAACGGTTAATGCGAGTCGTTCAAACTTTGATAGTAAGACGACAGAATACCCTTCTGATCTCCGAGTTTGGTCTGTTTCATCGAGCCAGGCAACAATAAAGCAACTACTTCCACCCCATGATGCGGCATGTGTTCGCTTGAAACAGAATAACAATGGGCAGTGGCGATGCAGCACCAATACCAACGATCCTTTAGTGGAGTACGTTGATGCTCCGATGGAAAATATCGACTATTTGGTCATTGAACCAGGCGTTCTGGAGTTTGATAGTGGGGCGAAATTAGTTGCAGGAACCATTGATTATAACCGTACTTATTCAAATGCTGGTGGTGGAGCTAATAATAGTAAATCGGTGCAATTCAGTGATTTTGGCTTGTCATCCAACTTTAGCTCTTCCCCAGGCGTTTTAGTACAGATTCAAAGCTTGAGCAATATGCAAGGTAGCGCTCCTGTTTGGTTAACCCCAATTGCTCTAAACCCGACAACAAGTACATTTAATCTAGTCCTCGATCGCTCAGAAGTTTCATCTAATGCTCAGCTTGCTAGTAATGAACAAGTTGCTTTTGTCGCAGGGCTAGGTGAAGGGTTTATAAATGGACAGAAATTTTGGCTTGGTCAAGGATCAACATCAAATACGCTGAATATCGATGATAGGGTTATCAAACCAATCACAGAAGGTTGTCAGCTTGTACAAAATTTTTCAGCTTCTGGTTTTTCGGGTATCCCGACATTGCTCGCGTCAAAGCGTACACGTAATGGTAACAATGGCGGCTGGCTGAGACGTTGTTCAGTATCGACAACGGGTGTTGCTTTAATTAACGAGGAAGACATGGCCCGAGATGATGAACGTGCGCATGTTGTAGAGCCTTATTCGTACTTTCTATTTGATAAGCCACCAACAAGTGAGATTTGTCAGTTATTTCCTTCACCAGTGCAGACGTGGCAGGGTAATTCTAATGCAGAGATAGCTTTTTGGACAAATAACGGTCATAGCTCGATTGAAGGTGCACCTTTATCTGGCGGAAAGAGATATATTGGTTTTGAACAATCAGATATCAATGAGTGGTCAACGGTCGATACGGCTTGTGACAATACAGAATGTTTTGGTGATGCTGGGCTCTTGGTAAATAAACAAGAATTAGAGAGTTTTCAGGCGCCAGATAGCGGTTTAGAAAATATAAGCGTTTGGGATGACGATATTGAATTTTCAAACAATGAGTCAATTGGAAAGCTAACTTTGGGTAATGGGTCTGTCACTTTTTATTCAGGTACATACTGGATTGAAAGTATAAATGTGAATAATAAGGGAAGAATAATTATACCAGATGGTCAAAAAGTTATCTTACATTTTAAAGCTCTCTCTCTGACCAACTCTGCTTTTTTAGGTGAGGAGGGAAGTGGCCAGTTGATCGCATTGGTTCATGACTTAGAAGGCTCGAACGTAGACTTTAATAGTGATTCAGAGTTCAAAGGGCTAATTTATAGCGAAGTACAAGTCGCTTTAAGTAACCAAGCTACAGTGTATGGTGCTGTAACGGCAAAAAGCATAACCATGAATGGGACCGCCAGAATAATTGCAACAGACAATCATTGTTTTCAACCTTCGGATGATTACGAGATAGAGATATCTCCCGCGACGGACTTAGCTTTGATGTGTGGCGACGATTCCCCTCAATTTACTATTAATACCTCTAACAATGGTGTGGGGGAAAGCCTAGGTGTTACCGTAGGTATTACGCCTGACGCTGATGAATTCGATGTTTCTTTGCTAAAAGGTTCAGGTGCTTACCCGAATTATGTTTCTAATAATGATGGCGAGTTGACAATACAAGTCACAGCCAAAAGTACGAGCAGCATTGATTTTGATACAAGTTATAAGCTAACCGCGATATTAGTCGAGGATTCTGACAAAGAGGTAGAAAGCCAGTTCAAGTTCGTACCATTTAAATTTTCTTTAGTGGATGGTGATAGTCCAACAAATCGCCTTGACGTTATTGCGGGGCAAGCTACTCCTACGGTAACTAAAGTTTTAGCCTGTGACCTAGGTGACTCTATTGTAGTTGCCGAAAACTATGTAGGAGAAGCCGAGAAGCAAGTAACCATTACTCATGAGCTGGATAATTCTTGGAATGGCTCTGATGGAACGTTAACTTACTTACCTGAATTCAAAAAAGGCAGCGCTGCAACTGACTTAACTATCTCTGAGTCAGGGCTTTTCAACGTCACTTTAAAAGATAGCAGTTTTGATTGTACTGGTTTCGCTGGTTGTCCTGATGATGGGAGTTACGATTTAGAAGGGAGCTTTTCTATTTATTCTCGCCCGTGGCAATTTGCGATCTGTACGGATAATAACTCTGATGGTAACAGCAGTAGTGGGGCAGCATTTGTTGCCGCCGGTGAGGCGTTTGATGTGTACGCTCGTCCAATAAAATATACTAACTCATATTCTGTTTGTGGCGATGATAACTTGTTGACGTACAATTACTTTAAGTCGACAGCAAGCGTGGAAGTTACAACGACTTTAGATACACCTCTAATTACGGTTTATCCTGACGCTAAGTTAGGTGATTTAACGCCTGAAACTCAGCTAATTAAACAAATTTCATCGAATGATCAGTCTAACAAAGGCTATAAATTTGAAAGTTTAAAATACTCAGAGGTGGGTAGTTTTAACTTTGTTGCAACTGAAACTGGCAGCTTCTACGGGAGTATCCTTGGCGGCTTTTCTGGCATTAAGTCTATTGGACGTTTTTATCCTAAATATTTTAAGGTTTATTTGGATGAGACAGTGTTTCCACCATTAGTCACTGATTGGTTATACCCAAGTTCTCAAAATTTCACATATATGAATCAGCCTTTTGGTGTGGATGAGTTTTACGTAGAGGCATTGAACGAAAATAGAGATAGCGTGAAAAACTATGTGTATTTTCACTCTGATCTTCAGGCTGATTTAGTACTTGACCAAATTGATTCTAACGGTCTATTTTCGGGACGTTTTGTTGCGGCAAATCAGTTAACAGGAAGTTGGCCTGGAAAAGCAGGTACAGCACGTTTAGTTAATGGTAAAAGTGTAGGGAAGTTTAGTCATTCGATAGGAAGTACTTGTAGTAGTAGCTTGTGTTGGAGCAAGAAAATAGCAGCACAGAAGTATGAAGATGGTCCTTTCAATCTGAATGAAGTGGGTCAAGATACCTCAATTAGTATCGCGGCTCCTATATCTACAGGAAGTAATGAAGACCCGATAGCATTTTTCAATCTAGATGATCAAAGGTTAGATGTGCAGCCCGATATTCGCTTTGGTCGAATAGATCTAGACGATGTTGGTGGTAATTCAGGATCAACAATTGCTATTCCTCTAAGAGCAGAGTATTGGAATGGCAGCCGCTTTGTTCTCAATGAAGATGATAATGCTACAAACGTCGAAGCTTCTACGAGTGCTAGCGATGTTGTTTGGTCTGAATATGGCGGCGTCACCACGACAGTAACATTCGATAATGGCGGCCAAGTCTCTGGTGGAGAGTCTCGTAACCTGACGGCTTCTCAAGGCGATGACGTAAGCATCCGTGAACAAGTGCAGTTGTGGCAAAATATGGATGATATTCCATGGCTCAGATACGATTGGGATAGCGATAAGGTTTCGGATGAGGTAAATGGAGAGCAGGATCCCTCAACCGTCGTCACATTTGGTATCTACCGCGGTAACGATCGTGTGATCTACCGAGGGGAAAGTGGCTTAACAGGTCAGTAATAATATAATTTTTGCCCCTTAAGTTAGGAATCTGTAAGAAATTGCGGGTTTCAGTCCATGTTTGTACTTCAATGCCTTGCCGTAACAGCAAGGCATTGGTACATTTAGTGCAATTTTTGTCTTCTAATTCTTGCAGGATGAGCGAAGAATATGTTTAAAAAACTTCGTGGCATGTTTTCAAACGACCTATCGATTGATTTAGGTACTGCCAATACCCTTATATATGTAAAAGGCCAAGGCATTGTTCTTGATGAGCCTTCTGTTGTCGCTATTCGCCAAGATCGTACAGGGTCTGCAAAGAGTGTCGCTGCTGTTGGTCATGCTGCTAAGCAAATGCTTGGTCGTACGCCAGGTAACATTTCAGCGATCCGTCCAATGAAAGACGGCGTAATTGCCGACTTTTACGTAACGGAAAAAATGCTTCAGCACTTTATTAAGCAAGTGCATGACAACAGTGTTCTTAAACCAAGCCCTCGTGTCTTGGTTTGCGTTCCTTGTGGTTCAACACAGGTTGAGCGTCGTGCCATCCGTGAGTCAGCGCTAGGCGCTGGTGCTCGTGAGGTTTATCTAATCGATGAGCCAATGGCTGCGGCGATTGGTGCTGGCCTGCGCGTTTCTGAGCCAACAGGTTCAATGGTGGTTGATATCGGTGGTGGTACGACTGAAGTTGCGGTTATCTCATTAAATGGTGTGGTTTACTCTTCTTCTGTTCGTATTGGTGGTGACCGTTTTGATGAAGCTATCATCAACTACGTTCGTCGTAACTACGGTAGCTTGATTGGTGAAGCAACGGCAGAAAAGATCAAACACGAAATCGGCTCAGCTTACCCTGGCGATGAAGTACAAGAGATCGAAGTACGTGGCCGTAACTTAGCGGAAGGCGTGCCTCGTAGCTTTAGCCTGAACTCAAACGAAATTCTTGAAGCGCTTCAAGAGCCGCTATCAGGTATCGTATCTGCTGTCATGGTTGCACTAGAACAATGTCCGCCAGAGCTTGCTTCTGATATATCAGAGAACGGTATGGTGCTGACTGGTGGTGGTGCACTGCTTAAAGACCTTGATCGTCTGCTAACGGAAGAAACAGGTATCCCTGTTGTTGTTGCAGAAGAGCCACTAACGTGTGTTGCTCTAGGTGGCGGTAAAGCCCTAGAGATGATCGACATGCACGGCGGCGACCTGTTCAGCGAAGAATAATATCTAGTGTTAGGCTCTTTTATTATCTAGTTTTATGTAAAGAGCCTAGGACCTTGTCTATAGGATCAAATGTAGCTCTAGGACCAAATATAGAATGAAGCCAATTTTTGGTAGAGGTCCCTCTCTACAATTGCGCCTGTTTTTTGCTGTAATTTTATCAGCCAGCCTTATGCTGGCTGATAGTCGTTTAGATGCTTTCTCAAATGTCCGCTATCTATTGAACAGCATGGTTGCCCCAATTCAATACGCAGCCAACTTACCTCGCACTATGTTCGATGGTGTCTACGACCGTTTTAGTACTCGTAAAGGACTAATCGAATCCAACCATAATATTAAACGAGAAGTCTTGCGTCTAAAAAGCGAGCTGATTCTGCTTGAGCAATACCAAGAAGAAAACAAGCGCCTTCGTAAGCTATTAGGATCTCCGTTTATCCGTGATGAAAAGAAAGTCGTCACAGAAGTTATGGCGGTAGATACTTCACCCTATCGTCATCAAGTTGTGATCGATAAAGGTCAGATTGATGGGGTGTATGAAGGTCAACCGGTGATCAACGAAAAAGGCATTGTCGGCCAAGTGACTTTTGTCGCTGCTCACAATAGCCGTGTCCTGTTACTGACTGACGCAAACAATGCGATTCCTGTTCAAGTCATTCGTAATGATATTCGAGTGATCGCTTCCGGTAATGGCATGATTGATGAGATTCAACTAGAACACATTCCAACCAGTACTGATATTCAAGAAGAAGACTTGTTGGTGACATCGGGTTTAGGCGGGGTTTATCCTGAAGGCTACCCTGTGGCTTATGTTTCTTCAGTCGATTATGACCCGAAACGTGAATTTGCGGTTATTAAAGCAGAGCCTGTGGTTGAGTTTGATAAGCTCAGGTACTTATTGCTTGTTTGGCCTGATGAAAACAAACAGATGCAAGCGGATCAAATCAGCATTAAACAAGTATTGTTAGAGGGTGAAGATGGCCAATAGCGTTTTAAGAAGCAAAGTAGTAATTGGTTGCTCATTTTTGATCGCGCTTATTCTGCAAACCATTCCTTGGCCCGGTAGCTTAGATCTATTTCGACCGTCATGGTTGTTACTGGTGACGTGTTATTGGGTTCTTGCTCTGCCACACCGTGTTAACGTGGGTAGTGCTTTGATTTTGGGCCTATTGTGGGACCTATTGATTGGTTCAACATTGGGTATTCGTGGAATGATGATGGCAATAGTGATGTACATTATTGCGCTTAACTTCCTCGTGATACGTAACATGGCGCTATGGCAACAAGCCATGATCATTGCGGCGTTGACGGTATTGTTTGAAGTGTTGATCTTCTTTGGTGAATATTTGATCCAAGATGTCGTTTTCAATCCATTATCGTTATGGAGCGCATTGATAAACTGTATACTTTGGCCTTGGATGTTTTTATTAATGAGACGTGTGCGTCGCCATTGGCATGTGAGGTAGTATGACGATGGAAAAGAAACATTTAGTTTTGGCATCCGGTTCTCCACGCCGCAAAGAATTGCTATCGCAACTTGGTTATGAGTTTTCTGTCCTCGTAACCGATGTTGAAGAGTGTAAACATGCCCAAGAAACCGCCGAAGAATATGTTAAGCGACTATCTTTAGATAAAGCCTTAGCAGCGTTGTCTTTATTGAAAGATAACCCTTCTGAAAAGCAGAATGTCATTTCTAGTTCTGATACTGTAGATCCTAGTTTTGATAATGCAGCTGTTGGCTCTGAGATCGTCGATCTTAGCTCTGAAGCTGTTTCTCTTGATTCTGAAACAGTGGTTCTTGGTTCTGACACAGTTGTCGTTAGCCAAGGGCAAGTGCTCGAGAAGCCCACTAATTTTGCCGACTCTAAGCGCATGCTTACTCAGTTAGCGAATGATCGTCACCAAGTGATGACGGCCGTTTCTGTGGTGTCGGAAGAAAAACAAAGAACAGAAATCATTATTACCGACGTATGGTTTAAACCCCTCAGTGAAAAAGAAATAGAACAATACTGGCAAACAGGGGAGCCATGCGATAAAGCCGGTAGCTATGGAATCCAAGGTTTGGGCGGACGCTTTGTTACCCGAATTGAAGGTAGTTATTACGCCGTTGTCGGCTTACCTTTATTTGAAACGGACCAGCTACTGCAAGAATTCTTATAATTACTAATCTGAGGTGCACCATGAGTGCTGAA
This sequence comes from Vibrio sp. S/42/10, assembly GCF_029890535.1. Taxonomy (NCBI): domain Bacteria; kingdom Pseudomonadati; phylum Pseudomonadota; class Gammaproteobacteria; order Vibrionales; family Vibrionaceae; genus Vibrio; species Vibrio sp. S/42/10. The sequence continues at coordinate 38,900 of NZ_JAKMZC010000006.1, forward strand.
TTGTTGCTGAACGTGACCCCGAGTGAAACTCGTGTGGCCATGATTGAAGGGGGGGCTCTTCAAGAGATCCATGTCGAACGAGATGCTCGACGCGGTATCGTAGGAAATATCTATAAAGGACGTGTAAGCCGTGTACTTCCGGGAATGCAGGCGGCTTTTGTGGATATAGGCCTTGAAAAAGCAGCTTTTTTGCACGCCTCTGATATTGTTCCACACACTGAATGTGTTGCTGAAAACGAAAAGAAGCAATTTCAGGTTCGTGATATTTCAGAGCTTGTCCGTCAAGGACAAGACATTGTGGTTCAAGTCGTCAAAGATCCTCTTGGTACCAAAGGTGCCCGCTTAACCACTGATATTACTTTGCCATCTCGCTATCTGGTCTTTATGCCTGGTGCAAGTCATGTTGGCGTATCTCAGCGAATTGAAAGTGAGTCTGAACGTAATCGTCTTAAAAAAGTCGTGTCTCGTTACTGTGACGAACATGGTGGCTTTATCATCCGTACCGCAGCAGAAGGTGCAGATTCGAATGAGTTGGCTCAAGATGCGGCATTCTTAAAGCGACTATGGCTAAAAGTATTAGAGCGTCGTGGTAAGCACAAAGCTCGTACACGCTTGTACGGTGAGCTGTGCCTAAGCCAACGTATTTTGCGTGACTTCGTTGGTACTGAGTTGAGTAAGATTCAGGTCGATTCTCGTCTAGAGTATGAAAATCTTAAAGAGTTTACTTCTGAGTACGTGCCAGAGCTGACTGACAAGCTTGAGCTGTATGAAGGCGATAAGCCTATCTTTGATATGTACGATACCGAAAACGAAATTCAACGTTCATTGGATCGTAAAGTCGAATTAAAATCTGGTGGATATCTGATTATCGACCAAACGGAAGCGATGACCACTGTCGACATTAACACTGGCGCATTTGTTGGTCGTCGTAATCTAGAAGAAACCATTTTCAATACCAACGTAGAGGCGACTCAAGCGATAGCTCGACAACTGCGTCTGCGTAACTTAGGTGGCATCATCATTATCGACTTTATTGATATGTTGTCTGAGGAACATCGTAAGCGAGTACTAACTTCATTAGAAGCTGCGCTAGACAAAGATCGCGTGAAAACCAATATTAATGGCTTCACACAGCTTGGTTTGGTGGAGATGACTCGTAAACGTACTCGTGAAAGTATTGAGCATATTCTGTGTTCAAGCTGCCCCGCTTGTGAAGGCCGCGGCAGCGTGAAAACAGTCGAAACGGTTTGTTATGAAATACTTCGAGAGATCACGCGCGTGAATCGTGCCTACGACGCCGATAAGTTCGTTGTCTATGCCGCAGCCGCAGTCGCTGAGGCGTTAGAGGGCGATGAATCTCATGCGCTTGCTGAGCTTGAAGTCTTTATTGGTAAACAAGTCAAAATCCAGGCTGAGCCTCTGTACATACAAGAGCAGTTTGATGTTGTTATGATGTAATGGATATTTTGTGAGCTCAAGCGCTACTCTGATTCTTCGTGCATGTTTATGGTTAGTGGTTACTCTCTTAGTAACGCTAGCCATTGCCGTGACTACACTTCGTGTAGCCTTACCTAATTTAAACAAATATCAATCTGAAATTGAGGTTTGGGTAAATCAACATTCCGGTTTTGAATTCTCCATTCAAGATGTGGGCGGTTTTTGGCGCAACACTCACCCTTCTATAGCTTTACAAGGTGTTAAAGCCAGCCTTCCTAATGCAGAAGATGTCACTTTCTCTGTTGAGCGTGTTGAAGTTGAGTTTGACTTGATTCAATCGTTCGTTCAGATGCGTCCGGTTGTGGCCGATCTGGTCATGAACCAAATGTATCTTGATATCCGATCTATTGATCTGTTTGCTGGTCAAAACGGCCAACAGAAACCGAAAAAGTCGAATTCTTCAAAGCGGGTTATACAGGAACTGGATAATCTACTCCTGAAAACTTTAGTGGATGTGACGGCTAAAGACTCAACCCTTTTATACCGTGCAATCTCTGATGAAGAACGTCAACTCGACATAGAAACTTTAAAATGGCAAAACTCAGGTAAACACCACCTTGCAGAAGGTGTGGTGAGTATTAAAGATGCCAACTTAAACTCCCTGTCAGTGAGTGCTAACTTTGTTGATGGTGGCTCGCTGACCGATATGTCGGGTGAGTTCTATGTGAGCGCGGATAGCATCTCGATAAAACCTTGGTTAACGCGTTACATGCAGGCAGAGTCCGGTGTGGAAACGGGTACGGTGAGCCTTAATAGTTGGTTAACTCTGAAAAACAGTAAGCCAGTGAGCGCTTACGTTGAGGTATTACCTTCTGAACTGACTTGGAATGAAGACGGGCGCCACGATTTGATGATTGAATCTGGCGTGTTTAAACTTTCTCCGTTGGAAAATGGCTGGCAAGTGAATGGTCACTCACTTAACTTAAGAACCGATGACACGCCTTGGCCAGAACTCGATGTTGCATTCAAATGGAACAAAGGTCCGTGGCAACTCAACGTTTCTGAGTTGGATATTGCCACCATTACTCCGCTAATTAAGTTGTTGCCTGATTCCGAGCAATCCACTCAAATGATTAATTCGTTGGCTCCAGGCGGTTTGGTTTCTGATATTCGCGTCTCCATGGATTCAGGCATCGAAAGCTTGCGTTATTCTGCAAGTTTTTCTGATATGGCTATCGAGCAATGGGAGTTAGTTCCAGGCTTTAGCCAAGTGTCAGGCAGTGTTTTTGGTTCAGCATCTGAAGCGAAAGCCAGCTTGCATGTTATTGATGATGTGTTTCCTTATGGTGATGTTTTCCAAGCCCCTCTAAATATCAAACAAGGTCAGGTTGACATTGTTTGGCAGCAGGATGAAAACGGCTGGAAGCTTTGGTCGGATAAAATCACGGCAGCAACGCCAGATTTACAAGTTCTCGGCGCATTTCGTTTAGATTTTCCAAATGACGCAAGCCCTTATCTTTCTTTTTATGGTGAAGCGGACGCTTACAATGTCGGTGAAACCTGGCGTTATTTACCGACATTGGCACTTGGCCAAGACTTAACTGATTACCTTTCCACGGCGATTCAAGCCGGTAAAGCCGACACCGTTAAATTACTTTGGCATGGTGAATTAGCTCAATATCCGTATACCAATCATGATGGTATTTTCCAAGTTTGGGTTGGGTTAGAAAACGCGAAATTTAGTTTTGATACCGGCTGGCCTTTGATTACCGATCTTCAGCTTGATCTGTTATTTGAAAATGATGCGATGCACTTGGATTCTCGCTCAGCTCAATTAATGGATGTCACTGCAGATCGTATTACGGGGCGTATTCCTTATTTAGGTCAAGGCGGCCATATTGAAATTGAAGCGAAAGCAACCGCGTCTGGCAATGCGGTACGTGATTACATGACAGCTTCTCCACTCGTCGATTCAGTCGGGGCTGCCTTAACGGCGCTTCAAGTGAGTGGCGATGTGTCATCCGAGTTTCAGCTTAATATTCCGTTTGATTCTGAAAAGGAAGCAAGAGCGTGGGGCTATGCTGATCTCAATGGTAACCATGTCGAGATTGAAGCTCCGCCGATGGTACTTGAAAACACCACTGGACGTATTGAGTTTGATAATGATGTAGTGACGGCGAATGGCCTTGCTGCAGATTTACTTAAACAGGGTATCTCTCTTGATTTCAAAGGCTTGAATGATGGCCCGGGCTACGCGGTTGATATCGATGTTCTAGGCGATTGGGATGTTAAACCTCTAGAGCCTTACATTGGTGAACAGTGGCTAAGCCGTTTGTCTGGCCATGCTCAGTGGCAAAGCCAAATTGATATTCAGCTTAACGATATCGGTTTTAGTTACCAATTGGATTTGCAGTCAGATCTTAAGTATTTGGCCAGTGATTATCCATATCCATTGGCGAAAAAGTCATTAGAAAGTGGCTCTGCAAGGTTACAAGCCTCGGGCAACCAAGAAGCGATTACTGCACGTTTACAGCTCCCTAGTACCAAATATCAAGCTGAAATTGATATCACAGGTGATGTTCCTCAGTTAACGGCGACCAATTTAGTGCTTGGTCGAGGAGGTTACAAAATTAGCCCTGTCGTTGGCCATCATGCATTAATTCGTACTGATAAGTTCAATGCTGATGATTGGTTATCGGTCGTGATGGAGCCTGTGAAGCCTTCAAACGCCGTGCTCAGTCAAATGAATACTCCAACAATTCCTGCGCCAAGCCGTGTTACGTTCGAGAGTAAGGAGCTAATTTTAGGTGGCATTCCTTGGAATGATGTCGACTTTAGTGCTCGTAAAAACAAACAAGCATGGCAAATGGAAGTCTCTAGCCAAGAGATCGAAGGAGATATTAATTATCTGCCTCCTTACGATTTAACGGTTTCATTAGATCGTTTACATTTGTTTGTTCCAGAGTGGAGCGATCAGAAAAACCAAGAGCAACTGCTACAACGTAAAGCGCAAGAAGCACCGTTGATCTCTGATTTGGATCGAGAGATCCACGATGCGATGCCGAACCTGAAGTTAACTTTGAACGACTTTTGGCTACAAGGTTACAAGGTTGGCAAGGTTGATGTTGAAGTGGCTAGGAACGAAGATCGGATAGAGTGGAATAAGATCCAGGTTCGAAGTGGTGGCAATAAAGCCGATATCAGCGGTTGGTGGGAACTGAATGGTGACAAGAGTCATTCATCGTTGGCTGTTGATGTAGAAGGTGAAAACAACAGTGAATTGATGGAACGATTCGGTATTACTTCAGGAATTCAAAAAGCACCATTCGCGTTGGAAGGTCAACTAAATTGGGATGGTTCGCCTTGGGGGATTAAAATGGATACCCTTGATGGCAACGTTAAAACCAAGTTTGGTAAAGGTATTATCTCGGATGTGAGCGGTGCGGCTCGTTTACTTGGCCTGTTTAGCCTAGATTCGATCATCCGCAAGATGCAGCTCGATTTCTCAGACGTGTTTGATAAAGGCATGGCGTTCAACAGCATCACAGGAACGGGTAAGATTCAAAATGGTATCTTTCTGACTAATGACTTAAACATGGATGCCGTTGCTGGTGAGATGAAGATCAAAGGTATCGCTAATCTTAATACCCGACAGGTGGATGCGGAAGTTAATTTTACCCCAGATATTACCTCTGGCATTCCTGTATTAACGGCCTTTGCGGTAACCCCTCAAACGGCGCTGTACGTATTAGCGGTGACTACGGTTATTTCTCCAGTTGTTGAAGTTTTTACCCAAGTTAATTATTCGGTAAAAGGACCATTGGATTCACCAACGGTGAGTGAGCTTTCTCGTAGCTCTGGTGAGTTTCAGTTACCCGAAAAGCTTAGGAAATTAGCTCAATAGTCGTGAATGCTTGAATAGCTCATACTCGAACAGGTCAATAGACAAATGAGCTAATACTTGAGTTGGTCAATACACTTGCTGATTAACATACGATAAACGCTGTTTTCTGAATCATAATGAATGGAGGAACTATACACATGGATTGTGTTGGGTTGATTCAAATGACATCAGGTCCTAGTCCTGAGTTAAACTTTGATTATCTTGTTCAAGAAGTAGAAAAGTGCAAAGCACTAGGGGCTAAGTGGGTAGTTTGCCCTGAAAATGCATTAGTTTTTGGCAGTAAAGCCGACTATCACCAGTATGCAGAGCCCTTAAATGATGGCCCGTTGCAGAAGAAAGTGTCTGAATTAGCTTCGTTTCATCAAATCTGGATTATTGTCGGTAGCATGCCGATAAGCACGATTGAAGGCGTGACTACAACAACATTGGTGATTGACGACTTTGGCTGCTTAGTTGCACATTACGATAAGTTACATATGTTTGATGTTGACGTGGCCGATGCGCACAAATGCTATCGAGAGTCCGATATTTTCACTCCGGGTGATCGCGTTGTGACGACGGAAACGCCTTTTGGTCGCTTAGGTTTGAGTATTTGTTATGATGTGCGCTTTCCGCACTTGTATTCAGAGCTACGCAAGCAAGGTGCGCAGATCATTATCGTACCGGCGGCGTTTACAGCAGTGACTGGTCAAGCGCATTGGGAAGCCTTATTAAGGTGTCGTGCGATCGAAACACAATCTTGGATTGTCGCGGTAGGACAAGGAGGTAAGCATCCTTGTCAAAGAGAAACATGGGGACACTCAATGGTGGTTGATCCATGGGGACGAGTGGTCGCACAATTAGACCAAGAGCCTAAAAGTATGGTGGTCGAAATAGACATATCCTGTTGTGAGTCAATTAGGCAAAATATGCCGATAACGCAACATTCTCGATTCACCAATCAATTTTAATTACAAATAAGAGCCATTTATGAGCATTAATCAAATTGAAGAAGCGCTACTGAACCCGACAGGGCTTACGGAGCAAAATATCGCAGATACATTGGCGAGCATTGCTACCCGCCAAATTGATTATGCTGATATCTATTTTCAGTCAAGCTGGCATGAATCCTTGGTGCTAGAAGACAGCATCATTAAAGACGGTTCTTTCAATATTGACTGCGGTGTTGGTGTGCGAGCGGTATCGGGTGAAAAAACTGGTTTTGCTTACTCTGATCAAATCCAACTAGACGGTCTTAAGCAGAGTGCGATTGCTGCGCGTGGTATCGCTAAGCAAGGTCAAAACGGCAAGGTACAGGCCTTCAAACGCAATTCTAACCAAGCTTATTACGATGCTGTTAACCCACTCGCTAGCTGGGAAAAACAACAAAAAACAGAATTACTCAAAGCGCTTGATGCTTATATTCGAACTAAAGAACCGATGGTTACTGAGGTTTCGGTGAGTTTAAGCGGTGTGCATGAGCAGATGCTGGTTGCTGCAACTGACGGCACTTATGCTGGTGATATTCGCCCGCTGGTTCGTTTGTCTATTAGTGTACTGGCACAAAAAGGCGATCGTCGTGAGCGCGGCAGTGCTGGCGGTGGTGGTCGTTTTGATTATGACTTCTTCCTAAGTGATGCTAATGGCTCTCAGGTTGCTTATCAATTTGCAGATGAAGCGATTCGCCAAGCTTTAGTTAACCTCGAAGCGGTTGCGGCACCTGCAGGTGCGATGCCTGTAGTATTAGGTTCTGGCTGGCCAGGCGTTTTACTGCATGAAGCGGTAGGCCACGGTTTAGAAGGCGACTTCAACCGTAAAGAGTCGTCAGTATTTTCTGGTAAAGTTGGCGAACAAGTTACATCAAGCCTATGTACGATCGTTGATGATGGTACATTGACTGACCTGCGCGGTTCATTGAACGTTGATGATGAAGGCGTTAATGGTCAGTACAACACGCTGATCGAAAATGGCATCCTAAAAGGTTACATGCAAGATAAGCTTAATGCTCGTTTAATGGATGTAGCACCTACGGGTAACGGTCGTCGTGAGTCTTACGCACATCTTCCGATGCCGCGTATGACAAACACTTACATGCTGCCGGGTGAGCACACACCGGAAGAGATCATTGCTACTGTTGAGAAAGGCATCTACGCGCCGAACTTCGGCGGTGGTCAGGTAGATATTACTTCTGGCAAGTTCGTGTTCTCAGCTTCTGAAGCGTACATGATTGAAAACGGCAAAATTACTCACCCAGTGAAAGGTGCAACGCTGATCGGTTCTGGTATTGAAGCGATGCAGCAAGTGTCTATGGTGGGTAACGACCTTAGCCTAGACCGTGGTGTGGGTGTGTGTGGTAAAGCAGGCCAAAGTGTCCCTGTTGGTGTTGGTCAACCAACATTGAAGCTAGACTCGCTAACGGTGGGTGGTACTGAGTAATTCAGAAGAATCTCTGCCAACTTACTTCAAAAGATTAAATTGAAAAGCGCCTCCAATGTGAGGCGCTTTTTGTTTTTAGATTACGGATTCAGTGTGAGTGTATCGAGTTGCTACATGTTCTCTTCGGCAAACTCTGCCAGTCGGCTACGTACCACGCCATTGAGGTGGATATTGGCACTGCCTTCGAAGTTTTTAAAACGCTCAACCATGTAGGTTAAACCTGAAGTCACAGGGGTTAAGTAGGAAGAATCTATTTGGGCTAGGTTTCCTGAACAGACAATCTTGGTGCCTTCACCACAGCGGGTGATGATGGTTTTGATTTGTGAAGCGGTTAGGTTTTGGCACTCGTCGAGAAGAACGAACGCATTTTGGATCGAGCGGCCACGCATAAAGTTGATCGATTTGAATTGGATATTGGCTTTATCACAGATGTATTTCATTGAGCCTTCTGTGCAATGATCATTTTTGTGTAGCGCCTCTAAGGTATCCGTTACTGCTGCTAACCATGGCAACATCTTTTCTTCCTCGGTTCCGGGAAGAAAGCCAATCGACTCGCCAATATCGGGCGTGTTTCGAGTTACGATGATCTTATCGAAATGTTTACGCTCAATGGTTTGCTCTAGCGCTGCAGCCATAGCTAACAGTGTCTTACCACTCCCTGCAGCCCCCGTTAGGATCACAAGGTCAATATCGGGATCGAGTAGGGCGTCGATCGCCATACCTTGATAGATGTTCTTAGGTGTAATATCCCATGCTCTTCGGTTCATCAACCGTTCACGACTAAGATCTCTCAGAGTGATGGTTTCGGTTTCAATCTCTTCGACCCGAGCGGCAAAGTCACTCTCCTCGTCAATCACATATTGGTTGAGAAAGGTTGGCTCGAAAGGTGCTCTTGCTAGAGTGTGTAACGTCTTTCCCCCTAGAGCCTTACTCTCGACATTATCAATGCCATCCCAAAATGCCCCTTCGAGTTGCTGAAAGCCTTTAGTCAGGTATTGGATATCATCGATCAATTGGTCTGTTTGATAATCTTCAACGAAGCGAACACCTGCGCCTTTGGCTCGCAAGCGCATGTTGATGTCTTTGGTGATGAGAACCACTTCACGTGGCGCGCGTTTGTTTTGAAGGTAGAGGACGGCGTTGAGGATTCGATTATCGCCTGCCTTATCATCAGCGAAGGCCTTAATGCTTTCTTGAAGTTCGTAGTCTGCGAGTATGGAAATACTGCCGGATGCGTTTATTTCTTTAGAGAAAGGAATGCCTTCCGAGATTTGATCGGGTGTGGCTTCCCTGAATAAATCTTCGAGCGTGCGAATCGCAATTCTCGCATCTCGAGCAACGTCTCTTTTACTGTCTTTGATTCTGTCGAGTTCTTCTAGCACGGTCATCGGGATAACGACATCGTGCTCTTGGAAAGAAAATATAGCGAAGGGTTCGTGAAGTAGGATATTGGTGTCTAAAACAAATAGCTTCCGGTTGGTCTCGCCCATAGCATCTCCTTGCCGTCGTACGGCTTGCTTTGCATTCATTGAACGTAGATAAAGCTCATATAAAGATTAGTAGCTCATTCTGGTGATAGTCAACTACTTACCTAAACTTCATCTAGAGGAATATCGACATATCGTTGTGAGTGAATATGGCGTGTTCATTTAAGAGCAGCAATCTGCTACCTATAGATTAACCATGATTTTTTGACAGTTTGATTGCATTGGCGAAAACAGAAAAAAAGTGTGAAATCATCGCCTTTAGGCGTGACCTAAATCACAGCATCGAGTAATATTAGCGACCTTTTTCTGCACCATTTTCTTGAGATATTTATTATCGAGAGCGCACTTAAAAAGTGGCTGCAAACTAGGCATTTTTGGCTATATTTTTAATGCAGGAGCGATAACGCTCTTGTTTAAATTGCAGTTCAAATGACCAAATTCCAACTATAAGATTGAGGTAGTCGATTCATGACATTTGCTTTGGGGCAACGCTGGATAAGCGATACGGAGAGCGATTTAGGTTTAGGTACCGTTGTAGCAATGGATGCTCGTACAGTGACACTAATGTTTGCAGCGTCAGAAGAAAACCGTGTCTATGCACGTACTGATGCTCCCGTAACCCGAGTAACGTTTAATGTAGGCGATGTCATTGAATGCCAAGAAGGTTGGTCTTTATCTGTCGAAGAAATTATCGAAGATAAAGGGCTGCTGACGTATTTAGGTACGCGTGAAGATACTCAAGAAACAGAGGTGACTCTGCGTGAAATCTTCTTAAGCAATCAAATCCGCTTTAATAAGCCGCAAGACAAACTGTATGCGGGCCAAATCGACCGTATGGATAACTTTGTGTTGCGTTACCGCGCGCTAAGCAATCAATATCAACAACACAAGAGCCCAATGCGTGGCTTGTGTGGTATGCGAGCAGGCTTAATTCCTCATCAGCTGTATATTGCTCATGAGGTGGGTCGTCGTCACGCTCCACGTGTTTTGCTGGCCGATGAAGTGGGTCTAGGTAAAACCATCGAAGCGGGCATGATCATCCACCAACAAGTTTTGTCTGGCCGAGCTGAACGTATTCTTATTGTGGTACCTGAAACTCTGCAACACCAATGGTTAGTAGAGATGATGCGCCGTTTCAATCTGCACTTCTCTATCTTTGACGAAGAGCGTTGTATTGAAGCCTTTGCAGAATCAGATAACCCATTCGATACACAACAATATGTTCTGTGTTCTTTGGATTTCCTACGTAAGAGCCGCAAGCGCTACGAACAAGCACTTGAGGGTGAGTGGGATCTGTTGGTTGTCGATGAAGCGCACCACCTTGAGTGGAGCCAAGACAAACCAAGTCGCGAATACCAAGTGGTTGAAGGTTTGGCTGAAAATACCTCTGGCGTACTGCTACTGACAGCAACGCCTGAGCAGCTTGGTCGTGAGAGCCACTTTGCACGTTTGCGTCTTCTGGATCCTGATCGCTTCTACGATTACGAAGCATTCGTTGAAGAAGAAGACCAATACGCACCGGTTGCCGATGCAGTTACTGCACTGTTCTCTGGCGTGAAGCTTGAAAACAGCGCGAAGAACCAGATTACTGAACTGCTTTCTGAGCAAGATGTTGAGCCTTTGTTCCGCATCATTGAAGGTGATAGCAGCGAAGAAGAGCAAGCATTAGCTCGTCAAGAATTGATTGATAACCTTATGGATCGCCATGGTACAGGTCGTGTTCTATTCAGAAACACACGTGCTGCAATCAAAGGTTTCCCTAAGCGTAATGTAAACTTACTGCCGATGGAAATTCCAACGCAGTACACAACTTCGATGCGCGTATCTGGCATGATCGGCGGCAAGATGGCTCCTGAAGCTCGTGCGATGAAGATGCTGTATCCAGAAGAGATCTTCCAAGAGTTTGAAGGTGAAGACTCAAGCTGGTGGCAGTTCGATTCACGCGTTAACTGGTTGATTGAAAAGATCCAAGACAAGCGCAGCGAAAAGATCCTAGTGATCGCATCACGTGCAAGTACGGCGCTTCAATTAGAGCAAGCACTGCGTGAGCGTGAAGGTGTGCGTGCAACCGTATTCCACGAAGGCATGTCGATTCTTGAACGTGATAAAGCCGCGGCTTACTTTGCTCAAGAAGAGGGCGGTGCTCAGGTTCTGATCTGTAGTGAAATTGGCTCTGAAGGTCGTAACTTCCAGTTCGCTAATCAACTCGTGATGTTCGATCTTCCATTCAACCCTGACTTGCTTGAACAACGTATTGGTCGTTTGGACCGTATCGGTCAATTGCGTGACATCGACATTCATGTCCCTTACTTAAAAGGCACATCACAGGCGATTCTAGCGCGTTGGTTTGATGAAGGTCTGAACGCATTTGCAGAGACGTGCCCAACGGGTCGCACGGTATACGACAAGTACTCAGATGTTCTTATCGAAATGCTGGCTTCTGGTAATACAGAACAGCTTGATGAAGTGATTGAAGAATCTGCCAAGCTAAATCAAAGCCTAAAAGCTGACCTAGAAAAAGGCCGAGATCGCCTACTTGAGATGCACTCAAACGGTGGCGATAAAGCGCACGAAATTGCAGAGAAGATTGCATCAACTGATGGCGATACTAACTTAGTAACGTTTGCACTGAGCCTGTTCGACACGATTGGTTTGAACCAAGACGACAAAGGTGAAAATGCACTAGTCGTGACACCATCTGAGCACATGATGGTACCAAGCTACCCAGGTTTACCTTATGAAGGTGCAACCATCACGTTCGATCGTGATACAGCCCTTTCTCGTGAAGACATGAACTTCATTAGCTGGGAGCACCCAATGATTCAAGGCGGTATTGATCTGCTATTGAGTGAAGGTGTGGGTGCGTCAGCGGTATCACTACTGAAAAACAAAGCGCTGCCTGTGGGTACTATCCTACTTGAGCTGGTTTACCTTGTGGACGCGCAAGCACCGAAACGTAGCGGGATCAGCCAGTTCCTACCTAAGACACCAATTCGTTTGATGATGGATGGTCGTGGTAACGATCTATCTGCTCAGGTTGAGTTTGATAGCTTTAACCGCCAGCTAAGTCCTGTAAACCGTCACTTAGCGAGCAAGCTAGTGAACTCGGTACAAGGCGAGATTCACAAGCTAATTGAAGCGGGTGAGACGCATGTACTGCCGAAGGTTGAAGAAGTTCGTCAGCAAGCTCAGAAAGATATGCAAACTAACTTGAATGGTGAGCTAGAGCGTCTACAAGCGCTTAAAGCCGTGAACCCTAATATTCGTGATGAAGAGCTAGAGGTTATCGAAGCTCAAATCAATGAACTGACAGGTTACATCAGCAAAGCTCAGGTTCAATTAGATTCACTACGTTTGATAGTGGTTTCTCATAACTAGTTTTGAATTAGTAAATGCTTTAACAAAAGAAGGCCTTCATGATGAAGGCCTTCTTTTTATCTAGCGTTTGAAAGGTGTTTTGATTGTTGAAGCGTGCAATGGCAAAGAAATTACATTAACCATTTCCACCAAACAAATACGGCTAGGAAACCAAATAGGTAAATAAGACCTGCGACAGACAACCATTTTAGCTTAGTGCCAATCGCGAGCGCTTTTGGAAGCTTTGTTTTACTGACTAAGATGAAGTTAAGCAATGCGAAGAATGGCGTAGTTGCAAAAGCAAGTACCATCGCGAAATCAAGCATAGGCATTAAAGCAGCACTGAAGAACATCACGATGGAGAGTGCTGCGAGAGAGACGATGACGATCCAACCCTGTAGCATTTTTGGGCTGCTTTCTTTTTTAAACAATAGACGTTGTGATTCAGCAAGCACGCGTGAATAACCATCGATAACGGTAATGGTGCTGCCAAAGATACAGAAGAATGCGATCAGAGCGATTAATGGACGAGACCATTCACCAATCGTTGAAGCGTAGATACCCACCAATTGATGAGTGAAGCCAACACCAGAGCGAGACAGTTCAACACCTGAACCGTGAAGGACTAGCGCACCTAAAGCAACGAATACTAAAGCAAGCAGTGCTGTACCAATGTAGCCGACATTGAAATCGAACAGTGCTGATTGAGCGGTCACTTCTTGTTTCTCTTTTTGGCTTTTTAGCCACATAGAAGTGATGCTTGAGATCTCGATAGGAGCTGGCATCCAACCCATGGTTACCACGATAAAGCCGATAGCAGCCAATGACCAAGGCGACGGTGGAACAAAAGCCGCATCAGGTTCAACGGGAGAGCCAATCGCAATGGCGACTGCAGCTAAGGTTGTGATGGTCAGGATCGCCATGATCGATTTAGATAGCGTGTCGAGAGCGCGATAATGGCCGGCGAATAGAATGATTAAGCATGTCGCTAAAACGATCATGCACAATGTGCTGGTGGCCAAATCAAAAGGAACAAAGTAGCTAAGTAAGCTTGCACTGAATAACAGTAAGGCTGCGGTATTCACAACGGCTGAAATAGCACTCAAAATAGAAAAGATCACAAGGTAAGGGCGACCTAAGTTAGAGTAACCTTCCACCAAGCTTTGACCCGTTCCCAATGTATATTGGATGCCGGCTTTAAAGAACGGGTACTTAAATAGGTTCACGAGGATAATAAGAGCGGCAAGTTGCCAGCCATATATCGCACCAGCTTTAGTGGATGCAACTAAATGTGAACCTCCCACAGCAGCTGCAGCCATCATAATACCTGGGCCAAGAGACCTAATTAACGTTGATAGGGGAGCAGAGGTTTGTGCTTTTGTTGTTGTAGTTTTAACCGTACTTTCCATCATTTTTCCTTTGATGCTGACTTCTTATTTTCCGTTCCCCTATCAATACCATGTTTTGTAAGGTCGTCAACTTTTATGTACAAAAAAGACTTAAATTGTATTTTTTAATAAACAACTTGACCATAAATTATTATTTAACAGTAACTAGAGGCTAGAATGGCGTTAGAACATTACGCACCACCGCGTGACCCCTGGATTGATATTGTTTATCAAGATGACGATATTCTTGTGGTAAATAAACCTGCTGGCTTACTTTCAGTTCCTGGGAGGTTACCAGAGCATTACGACAGTATGTGGAGTCGCCTAGTCGTGGATTTTTCAGATATTCAGGTGGTGCATCGCTTGGATATGTCGACATCGGGTTTGATGCTGCTCGCTAAACACAAACAAGCTGAGCGTCATTTGAAGAAGCAGTTTCAATATCGACTGACACACAAACTCTATTACGCGCGAGTATGGGGCCGATTGGAAAAAGCAGAAGGTTTGATTGATCTGCCACTCATTTGTGATTGGCCAAATCGACCGAGACAAAAAGTGTGCTTCGAGGATGGAAAACCCTCTCAGACTCGTTATATCGTCGAACAACAAGAGCCTCAAACCACACTGTTGAAGTTACTTCCTATTACGGGTCGTTCCCATCAGTTACGCGTGCACTGCATGGCGCTAGGGAATCCAATTGTAGGCGACGAGTTTTACGCAACGTCAGATGCGTTTAATTATAGCGATAGGTTAGCTTTGCACGCTTGTGAATTGAGTTTTTATCATCCGAGCACCAATCAATTATTCAAAGCCTTTGTCCCTTGTGACTTTTATCCTCAAGCACGACCGCAAATTGAACAGCACTTTGAAATTGCGCCAGAGCTTCCAGACTACAGTAAGCTAAAAGCTTAGAATGACTCAATTGACATAAACTCAAGGACGTACAATGCCGAAGTTGAAAGTGGTCTTTCTCGACAGAGCCACCATCCCATCTCAAATCCATTTAAAACCGCTCAGCTTTGAACATGAGTGGTTGGAGTATGATTTTACAGCTCCCGATCTAGTTGCAGAGCGAGTCCTGGACGCGGACGTGATTATCACCAATAAGGTTGTGCTCAACGCAGACAATTTATCTCAAGCACAACAACTTAAGTTAATAGCGGTTTCTGCGACGGGTGTGAATAACGTTGATGTTGATTACTGCAATGAGAAAAACATAGCAGTGGCTAATATCCAAGGTTATGCGACTCAATCGGTGCCCGAACATGTAATCGCGATGCTATTTGCGTTAAAGCGTAATCTCGTTGGTTACCATCAAGATATTGAAGCTGGTGAGTGGCAAAAGGATAAACAGTTCTGTTTCTTTACCCATCCGATTCAAGATATCGCAGGCAGTACATTGGGCTTAATGGGCAGTGGGAGCTTAGGACAAGCAACTGCCGCACTGGCTAAAGCGATTGGAATGAAAGTGATCTTCGCAGAACGTAAAGGGGCTGATTCTTGTCGAGAAGGGTATCTGCCTTTCGATGCTGTCTTACAGCAAGCCGATGCGATCAGCTTACATTGTCCGTTAACCGAAGCAACTCGCAATTTGATTTCAGAGCCAGAGCTAGCAATGATGAAACCAAGTGCGGTATTAATTAATGCGGGGCGTGGAGGGCTTGTCGATGAACAAGCTTTGGTTGAGGCTTTGGTCAATCATCAGATTGCAGGTGCGGGTATGGATGTGTTTACACAAGAGCCTGCGGACAAGTCGAATCCACTATTGGCTAACAGTCACTTATCCAATTTACTATTAACGCCTCACGTGGCGTGGGGCAGTGACAGCTCAATTCAAAAACTGTCGGATATCTTAATGGATAACATCGAGGCATTTGTTGAGGGTAAGCCACAGAACTTAGTGAGTGAGTTCATTCATGATATGAGTGTCTTCATGGACGCTAATTAAGCGTTGCAGAAACAAAAAGGTTGGCTTTTAGGCCAACCTTTTTAGGTGTTTATCTTACGTTTATCGAACGGGTTAGCCTTGAGGCTTAACTACTAACACATTGATTGGTGAGTTCTGTACGACTTTACTCGCGACTGAACCCAGTACAACTTTGTCGATTTTTGAACGCTTGTGGCTAGGCATGACGATAAGGTCGGCACCAAGTTTTTCAGCGTAATCTAGGATTGTTGTGTAGGTTTTGCCTTCGGCAACATGAACCTTATACACCACTTCATCATCGATGTGCTTATCGGCAAACTCTTTCAGCTGATTTTTAACATCGAGCTTCATTTGGTTCGCCGCATCTTTTGGGAAGTAAGACGCAACCATCGACATGTGAATGCCAGGTAGTACGTTCAGAATATGGATCTCAGCATTGCTGTGTTTTGCGTGCCATACCGCTAGCTCGACAGCTTTGTCTGAAAAGCCTTTGTCGTTAAGATCTACGGGAACAAGGATCTGTCTATACATGTATTCGTCTCTTTTTGAGCAGCGCTAAGTAAACACCAAACGCTGTAATTATCTTTTCCATGTAGTAAAAAAGCCAAATAGAGTAGAGCGCTACTTGGCTCTATCCATTACGCGCTAATCTCATCCTTACGAGCACGCCTTCTTTGGTTCATTGCTAAACCAATCAAAATCAGTAGGGCAGGCAAGAACACCCACTCTTTCATTGGTCGATCTGCATCTTGGATAACGGATTTAATTTCCCAATCAAAGTCAATACCAGCGGCTTCTGCAGGGCTACCGAACTCAACCATATCAACAATCATTTTGTCGTCAGCTTGTGTCAGCATTAAGCCCATTGAAGCAATACGGTCTTCACTTGTTGTTGCAGAATCTTCAAACGGAAGGCGAACTGTCTTCTCAGAATAGTTACCTTCTAAGTTTTCACCACCTACTCTCAATTCAAGTGATTGTCCCACAGATAGATTCTCTGTGATTTGAGCGATCTCAACTCCTGGTGAAAGAACTTTCTCTGGATAGATCATGTCCCACCAGAAACCAGGGCGGAAGAAAGAGAAGGTTAGAATCAACAGCAGTAATGTTTCCCACCACTTGTTCTTAGTAAACCACCATCCTTGTGTTGCTGCTGCAAAGATAAGTACTGCAGTAACAGAGGAGAAGATAGTCAGCGCTAAGTGCCACCAAGAATCAATCCCCATTAACAGTAGTTGGGTGTTGAAAATAAACATGAATGGCAATATCGCGGTCCGGATATCGTAGGTAAAACCTTGAATACCAGTGCGAATTGGGTCTGATTTCGCAATCGCGGCGGCAGCAAAGGCTGCCAAACCTACTGGAGGTGTATCATCCGCAAGAATACCGAAGTAGAACACAAACAAGTGAACCGCAATCAATGGAATGATTAGGCCGTGTGCTGCGCCCAGGGTAACAATGACCGGAGCCATCAAGGTTGAAACAACAATGTAGTTCGCTGTGGTTGGTAAGCCCATACCTAAGATTAAGCTGATTACCGCGGTAAACAACAGCATAAGAATGATGCTACCGCCTGAGATAAATTCAACGAAATCGGTCATAACAAGGCCGATACCGGTCAGAGTTACTACACCTACAACGGTACCAGCAGCCGCTGTCGCTACGCCGATACCGATCATGTTACGTGCGCCTGAAACCAAGCTCTCTGCGAGGTCAACGAAGCCCGCTTTGGTTTGTTCTGCAAGATCGTTCGATTTGTTCATCAGAGTCATCAAAGGACGCTGAGTGATCAAAATGAAGATCATGAAAACTGTTGCCCAAAATGCAGATAGACCCGGAGAGAAGCGCTCAACGGTTAGACACCATACTAGTACGACAATCGGTAGTAAGAAGTGAAGACCTGATTTAATCGTTGGGCCAGGGTCTGGAACCTCAGTAAGCTCAGCATCGATTTCCATGCCGCCTTCAGCGGCGTATTTTGCTGATACGCGAACGAGGGCAACATAAGCGATCAATAGCGCTACTGTTACGATTGGTGTTGCAGCATCGCCAAAGACATCTTTTGTCCAACCTACACCGTAATAAACCGCAGCGCTAATCACACATAGCCCAAGAATGGTACCCGTGAAGGAAAGTAGGCTTTGTACAAGTGTCGGTGTGTGACGGCGAGGTAAGCCAGTCATGCCCGCTTTACATGCTTCTAAGTGAACGATGTAAATCAGAGCGATGTAAGAGATTAGAGCGGGCAATAGTGCTGCTTTGATTACTTCTACGTAAGAAATACCCACATACTCAACCATCAAGAAGGCTGCTGCACCCATGATAGGTGGTGTTAATTGACCATTCGTTGAAGCCGCGACTTCTACCGCACCTGCTTTAGTACCTGGGAAACCGACACGCTTCATTAGCGGGATAGTAAAGGTACCTGTGGTTACCACGTTGGCGATAGATGAGCCTGAAACCAGGCCGGATAGGCCAGAAGCGACAACGGCTGCTTTCGCTGGGCCGCCTTTCATGTGGCCAAGTAAGGAAAACGCGACTTTGATAAAGTACGCGCCGGCGCCTGCTCGTTCTAGCATTGCACCAAACAGTACAAACAAGAATACAAATGATGTTGATACGCCAAGTGCAACACCGAATACACCTTCAGTTGTTAGCCACAGGTGCGACATTGCCTTGTTTAGGCTCGCACCTTTGTGGGCAATAACGTCTGGCATGTGAGGGCCGCCAAAGGTGTAAAGTAGGAATACTGCTGCCACAACCATAAGAGGTGGACCTAAAGCGCGTCGTGTTGCTTCAAGCAGTAGAATCATTCCGAAAACGGCCGCAACAATATCAAATGTTGTTGGTGCGCCCGAACGTTCAGCGAGTTCAGTGTAGAAAATATAGATATAAGAAGCTGAAAAGCTACCAACAAGCGCTAATATCCAGTCGACAGCAGGGATGTGATCCCGAGGCGAATTTTTCATGGCTGGATAAGCGGTAAAGGCTAGGAAAATAGCAAATGTAAGGTGAATTGCTCGAGCTTCAGTATCGTTTAAAATTGCGAAGTTAAAAATGAACGGCAGCGGAGATGCATACCAAAGTTGGAACAGTGACCAACATAGAGGCACAAACCATAAAATACGGCCTTGGATACCGTGAGGGCTACGCGCACCAGTATCTGATTGTGCCACCATTTCTTGCACATCTGGAGACGGTGTTGTTGTCTGCGTCATGTACTTTATCCTTTTATTGATGGTCTGCCTTTCTTACGAACAACGAGACATTATTTATCCCTTATCTAGTGTAGTGAACTGACAGGTAAATGCGTTTTTGTTCGTCTTTGTCTTAGGCTTGATACGAAGGTAAGTTCTCCAAATTGGAGAAACTTAAAGGTTTGCTCTTTTCACTTGGGTTATTTTTATAAACGTGAAAAGCCAATAAGGAGGGCATGCCTCCTTATTGGTAGAGTAAGCTTAAAGTAGAGTTACTTTAGAAGACCTACTTCTTTGTAGTATTTTACTGCGCCAGGGTGAAGTGGGATAGAGATACCCGCTTTAACCATGTCTTCTTTCTTCAAGTTAGCAAATGCTGGGTGCAGGCGTTTGAATGTAGCGAAGTTTTCAAATACTGCCTTAGCAACGTTGTATGCAACTTCTTCAGAAACGTCTGAAGTCGTTACCATTGTTGCAGCAACACCAAAGCTGTTTACGTCAGCGTCTGTACCACGGTACATGCCAGCAGGAACTGTGCTGTAAGCGTAGTATGGGTTTTCAGCTACGATCTTGTCGATCTGTGGACCTGTTGCTGAAACCAGTTTTGCATCACAAGACGTTGTTGCTTCTTTGATTGATCCGTTCGGGTGACCAACCATGTAGATGAATGCATCAATCTTGTTATCACAAAGTGCTTGCGAGCGCTCAGAACCTTTTAGTTCAGAAGCAAGCTTGAAGCTGTCGTTAGTCCAACCCATAGCGTCCATTACAACACCCATGGTTGCACGATCACCAGAGCCTGGATTCCCAATGTTTACACGCTTGCCAGCAAGGTCAGCAACATTGTTGATACCAGCATCGGTGCGAGCGATGATGTTGAACGGTTCTGTATGTAGAGAGAACATAGCGCGAAGTTTCTTGTATTCGCCCTGATCTTTGAACTTACTTGTACCGTTGTAGCCGTGGTATTGCCAGTCCGATTGAACAACACCGAAATCAAGTTCACCAGCACGGATGGTGTTAACGTTGTAGATTGAACCACCAGTAGACTCTACAGAACAACGGATGTTGTGGTCTTTGCGGCCCTTGTTCACTAGCTTACAAATTGCACCGCCAGTTGGGTAGTAAACACCTGTAACTGAACCAGTACCAATTGTGATGAACTCTTGAGCGTTAACTGCGCCAGCGCCCATTACAGCAGCTGCAATAGCACCAACTTTAATCAGTTTGGTAAATGCCATGAATTTCCCTTCCTTTATTCATTATTAACCCTGAAACAAGTGTAGTTGTTTCTGGAGTTTCCTATTTGGAAACGGCACCTTTTTCAATCCATGTGATGAAAAAGTGTCTGAATAATATCAAAAATTGGCAGAAAATTACTCGAATGTTAAAAGATATAGCTAATAAATCTAACAAATGAGGCTTAGATATCGTGTTTAATTTGCTACTGATTTTTTTAAAATCAATGGTTTAGTGTAGATAGCAGGGGGAGGGGGGATATATTCTAGGATGTGATTTGGATCACGAAGTAAATAGATATTCATGATCCATTAGTACGGTTGATAGTTATGAAACCGGGAACAATTAGCCAGCGTATTCAAACAGTTCGCATACTGAATCGAACAATTGCTTAGTGGTGACCGTCAAGGTTGGGGTGATGAAGATTGTATCATCGCCTGCGACTACACCCAGTATGCCTTCTGACTTACCTAATGAGTCTAATAAACGAGCGATAAGTTGTGCAGCACCAGGGCCTGTGTGTATCACAACTAATGCATTGTTGTGGTCAATATCTAGTACTAACTCTCTTAAAGAGCTAGAAACTGTCGGAACACCAAGTTCAGCTGGAAGGCAGTAAACCATTTCCATTTTTGCATTGCGAGTTCGAACAGCACCAAACTTGGTTAACATACGCGAAACTTTGGATTGGTTGATGCTTTCAAAACCTTCGTGTTTGAGGGCGTCAACAATTTCACCTTGCGAACCAAAACGTTCTTCTTTTAATAGAGCTTTAAAAGCGCGAACTAAGTTGTCTTGTTTTTCTGTATTGCGCATATGTCATTCTTATTCATTAACAAAGATATTTGCATATTCTCGCATACATATTCAATTTTAGCCAAAGTATCCCAGTAATTTGTTAGTCATATCACTGTAAATTTTTAATAGAATAATGTGTTATTTGCGACGAGTTATTTTGTTATTTCAGTCGATTATCGCCATAATGCGAACTCGCTGTGTAGCACGGTTTTATTGACTTGCGCGAAGTCGCAAAGCTGGCGTTAATTGATTGTAATCACTTTGTGATTAATATAGTTTTTTAACGATAATTTAGCTTTTTAGCCTTAATCTAGCTCAAGAACTACCCTACAAAGAATTTATAAGAGAAAGCTCTCAAGGAGAATAACAATGAAAGTAGCTGTTATTGGTGCCGCTGGTGGCATCGGTCAAGCCCTAGCCCTATTACTTAAGAACCGTCTACCTGCTGGTTCAGATCTTGCACTTTACGACATTGCACCGGTAACACCGGGTGTAGCTGCCGATCTTAGCCATATCCCAACCCCTGTTTCGATCAAAGGTTATGCGGGCGAAGATCCAACACCAGCACTAGAAGGTGCGGATGTTGTACTTATTTCTGCGGGCGTAGCTCGTAAGCCTGGTATGGATCGTGCGGATCTTTTCAATGTTAATGCTGGCATTGTTAAGTCTCTAGCTGAGAAAATTGCAGTTACTTGTCCTACAGCTTGTGTTGGTATCATTACTAACCCAGTAAACACAACAGTGCCAATCGCTGCTGAAGTACTTAAGAAAGCGGGCGTTTACGACAAGCGTCGTTTATTCGGTATTACGACTCTTGATGTGATTCGTTCTGAAACGTTCGTTGCTGAGCTTAAAGATAAAGATCCAGGCGATGTTCGTGTTCCTGTTATCGGCGGTCACTCAGGTGTTACGATCCTTCCTCTTCTTTCTCAAGTTGAAGGCGTAGAGTTCACTGATGAAGAGATCGCAGCGCTAACGACTCGTATCCAAAATGCAGGTACTGAAGTTGTTGAAGCTAAAGCGGGTGGCGGTAGTGCTACTCTATCTATGGGTCAAGCGGCTTGTCGCTTCGGTCTTGCTCTAGTGAAAGCGCTTCAAGGCGAAGAGAACGTGATTGAGTGTGCATACGTTGAAGGCGAAGGCGAGCACGCACCATTCTTCGCACAACCAGTTAAACTTGGCAAAGAGGGTGCAGAAGCGATCCTTAGCTACGGTGAGTTGAGCGACTTCGAACGCAACGCACTAGACAGCATGCTAGAAACGTTAAATGGCGATATTGAGATTGGTGTTGAATTCGCTAAATAAGTGATAGATAACTAAACTCTGCTAAAAAGACAGTTAACGAAAGCCGATCATTGTGATCGGCTTTTTTGATCCTTTAGCTCAAGCGATTCGTAACGGTCTCTATAGCTAAGTTAGAGGAAAAGTTATGTCTAGTGTTCAAAAAGGAATGAATGTCGAATATTTAGGGCGTTTGGGGAAAATATTGGTTATTGATGAACAAGAACAATTTGCCCTAGTGGAGACTTACAGCGGACAATATCAGTACGCAGTGCCAATGGCTGAGCTTGAAGAAATTGAAACTGAGCAGCCGTTATCTCTAGAGTCGAGCAGATATTGATTGGCTTTAACTCGCACAAGACGCTAAAACCAAAAAAGAGCCCTGAGGCTCTTTTGTTTATTTATAGCGTGTCGTTATTCTACTGTTAATGACGTCGGAATCACTTACTACGTTTAACAGCAAGATGTGCGAGCGTAATTAATGCTTGCTTATATTCTGAGTCAGGAAGCACAGCAAGCTCAGTTATGGCTTTATCTGCTTCTTCATAAGCTTTATTTGTAGTGTACTCCAAAGAACCTGTTTCTTTCATAACAGCCATAATATCGTCAAGACGTTCCATGCCATTGGCTTTTTCAATAGCCTCACGAATCATACTTGCTTGTTCTGGAGAGCCATTATGCATTGCGTAAAGTAGAGGCAGTGTTGGTTTGCCTTCGGCAAGATCGTCACCAACGTTCTTACCCATCTCTTTACCATCAGCTGTGTAATCCATCACATCATCAATCAGTTGGAATGCGGTACCTAGATATTTACCGTAGTTCTGCATTGCTGTTTCGATTTCAGGTGACGACTCTGTGAGAATTGCGCCGATTTGTGTTGCAGCTTCAAACAGGCGAGCTGTCTTAGAGTAGATGACTTGCATGTAGCTTTCTTCTGTGGTGTCGGGGTTGTTACAGTTCATCAATTGTTGAACTTCACCCTCGGCAATCACGTTTACCGCTTCACTCATTAGCTCGAGGATCTTTAAAGATCCTAGCGTTGTCATCATCTGAAATGAGCGAGTGTAAATAAAATCTCCAACTAAAACGCTAGCGGCATTACCGAAAGCAGCATTGGCTGTCGCTTTACCACGTCGCATGTCCGATTCGTCGACGACATCATCATGAAGCAAAGTTGCTGTGTGAATAAATTCAATAAAGGCCGCAGAGGTGATATGAGCTTCACCCTGATAACCAAGAGCACGAGCAGATAAAAGAGCAAGCAAAGGACGTAGGCGTTTGCCACCGCCGCTAACGATATAAAAACCAAGCTGGTTGATTAAACTTACGTCAGAATTAAGTTGGGCTTGAATTGTTTCATTCACTTTTGCCATATCATTGGCAGTAAGCGTTTGGATAGCTTTAAAATCCATTGTTCATCCGGCTGAAGTTAGACCCTGTAAGGCTTATACGTTGTATTTAATTGTTGAATAATACACTAAAAAACGTTGATTAATACATCACTTAAGGGCATCATTGCCGCACTTTTCTTTGGCGAACATGTTTTCGCCAATATTTTAAAAATATGGCTTGTCATAGCGCCATGATTCCCGTAGAATCTGCGCCCTATTGATTAGTTTAGCGCACACCCGAGTTGTACAATTAACAACCATAGGCTGTGCGGAAAAAGCGGAGTAAAATATGTACGCTGTTTTCCAATCTGGTGGCAAACAACACCGAGTAAGCGAAGGTCAAACACTTCGTTTAGAGAAATTAGACGTTGAAACTGGTGCAACTGTTGAATTTGATAAAGTTCTTCTTGTTGCTAACGGCGAAGAAATCGCTGTTGGTGCACCTCTTGTAGAAGGTGGTAAGGTTACTGCGGAAGTAGTACAACACGGTCGTGGCGATAAAGTAAAAATCGTTAAGTTCCGTCGTCGTAAGCACTCTCGCAAGCAAGCTGGTCACCGTCAGTGGTTCACAGAAGTGAAAATCACTGGCATTAACGCTTAAGTATTAGGAGAGTTTAACAATGGCACATAAAAAAGCTGGCGGTTCTACTAATAACGGCCGCGATTCAGAAAGCAAACGTCTTGGTGTTAAGCGTTTTGGTGGTGAATCTGTTCTTGCAGGTAACATCATCGTTCGTCAACGTGGTACTAAATTCCACGCTGGCACAAACGTTGGCATCGGTAAAGACCATACTCTTTTCGCTCTTACTGAAGGTAAAGTGAAATTTGCAGTAAAAGGTCCTAAAAACCGCAAGTTTGTAAGCATCGAAGCTGAGTAATTTAATCTTTAACTAGATTATTTATACTAGCTTTCAAGCTGAATTCAAAAGCCCTGCCGATTCGGCAGGGTTTTTTATTTATAGCGAGAATAAAAAAGTAGACGCTCTGGCTTGGGTTTTGGAAGCTGTATGGCTTTTTGATAAACAGTTCGGTTTTTAAAAAGCAGCTTGGTTTTTAAAACACGTAAAGCAAAGAACCTCTCCTTATTTGTTCCTTGATTGCAGATCGATCTAGATCTTAGGTGATCGATCTAAACTCGGATCTGCTAGAATTTATATCACTCCTTGATGAGTGGTAACGCAACGTAAGTGCGGAGTTAAAAAATGAAATTCGTTGATGAAGCATCAGTAAAAATAGAAGCCGGTGATGGCGGTAATGGTACAGTCAGCTTTTGGCGCGAAAAATTCGTTGCTAAAGGTGGTCCTGATGGCGGTGATGGTGGTGACGGCGGTGATGTTTACATTCAAGCTGATGAAAACTTAAATACACTGATCGATTATCGTTTCCAACGTTTTTACAGCGCTGAACGTGGCGAGAATGGCCGCGGTGGCAACTGTACTGGTAAACGTGGTAAAGATATTACACTGAAAGTACCTGTAGGTACTCGTGCTGTTGACATTCACACTAATGAAATCGTTGCTGAAGTTGCTGAACACGGCAAGAAAGTAATGGTTGGTAAAGGTGGTTGGCATGGTCTTGGTAACACCCGCTTTAAGTCGTCTGTTAACCGTGCTCCTCGTCAAAAGACAATGGGTACTAAAGGCGAAGTTCGCGAACTACGCTTAGAGCTTCTTCTATTGGCTGATGTTGGTATGCTTGGCTTACCAAATGCAGGTAAATCTACCTTTATTCGCTCAGTATCTGCTGCGAAACCAAAAGTGGCTGATTACCCATTTACTACGTTGATCCCAAGTTTGGGTGTGGTGAGTGTCGTTCCTGAGAAGAGTTTCGTTGTTGCCGACATTCCTGGTCTAATCGAAGGCGCAGCTGATGGCGCAGGCCTTGGTATTCGCTTCTTGAAACACCTTGAGCGTTGTCGTGTTCTTCTGCATATGATCGATATTCTGCCGATTGACGGCTCTGATCCTATTCAGAATGCATTGACGATCATTGATGAGCTTGAGCAATACAGTGAAAAAGTTGCACAGAAACCACGTTGGTTAGTGTTTAACAAAGTTGACTTAATGCCTGAAGAAGAAGCTGATGAAAAAATTCAAGAAATCGTTGAAGCTTTGGGTTGGGAAGGCGAGTACTTCAAGATCTCTGCAGTGAACAAAATCGGCACTAAAGATCTTTGCTTTAAACTGGGTGAGTTCATGGAGAACCTACCTCGTGAAGTTGAAGCAATTGAAGAAGAAGAAAAAGTTAACTTTATGTGGGATGACTACCATAAAGATGCAATGAGCGGTAAGAACGTCGTAACTGAAGATGACGACGACTGGGATGATTGGGATGACGAAGAAGATGACGGTCATGTTATCTACGTTCGTGACTAATCCTCGCTGTTTCTTATGCGCACTTTAGTCACTTTTTCTAAGATACGCTGATAGTTTTATTAAACCGCAATGAAAATTGCGGTTTTTTTGTATCTAAATCATGACGTCTCTCTATTTTTTATGCAAAATTTATCTTTAGATAATTAACGCCTATGGGAAGGAAATCATGGCATCGAAGCAAAGAGCGATCTCAAGACTCGTCGCTCAATCAGGACAAATGTTATTAGCACATGGTGCAGAGAGCACATTAGTCGGCGATATTATGCGCCGTATCGGTATCGCTTGTGGGGTGAATGAGGTTGAAGTTGCACTGTCAGCCAATGCGTTGGTCGTGACAACAGTAATGGATGACCATTGTATAACGACAACTAGAAGCTGTGCTGATCGTGGCATTAATATGCAGGTGATAACAGAGATTCAACGTGTTTGTATCATGATGGAGAAAGGGATTCTTGATTATGATTTAGCTTACAAGAAGATCCAAGGGATCAGCCCTGAACGTTATAACCGTTGGCTGGTTGTAGTGATGATTGGATTATCATGTGCTTCTTTTAGTCATCTTGCTGGCGGCGATTGGCACGTGTTCATCATGACCTTTATTGCATCCGCTTGCGGCATGATCGTAAGACAAGAGATTGGTCACCGTCACTTTAACCCACTACTAAATTTTGCCATTACGGCATTCGTTACTACGACCATCTCTGCTCAGGCGGTGCTCTACAATATTGGTGGTCAACCCACCATCGTGATGGCTTCGTCAGTATTGATGCTAGTGCCCGGTTTTCCCTTGATTAACTCTGTTGCGGATATGCTTAAAGGCCACATCAATATGGGGTTGGCTCGTTTTACCATGGCCAGTCTATTAACCCTAGCGACAAGCTTAGGTATTGTTGCAGCGATGAGCCTTTCAGACGTGTGGGGGTGGGCAAGCTAATGACTATCTTTGAATTATTGGTAGGCCTTCTGAACGATATGTTTTTTGCGGCGATACCTGCCGTCGGCTTTGCATTGGTCTTTAACGTACCACAACGTGCGTTGATCTACTGTGCTCTCGGAGGGTCTATTGGCCACGGTAGCCGTTATTTAATGATGCATTTCGGCATACCTATTGAGTGGGCGACGTTCTTCGCGGCTACATTGGTAGGGATGATTGGAGTCCATTGGTCACATAAGCTCTTGGCACACCCTAAAGTGTTTACCGTCGCAGCGCTGATTCCCATGGTACCTGGTGTGTTTGCCTTTAAGGCGATGATTGCCATGGTTGAAATTAACCGGGCAGGATACAACCCGGAGTTATTGGCTTTGTTGATGGAGAACTTTTTGAAATCGATGTTTATTATCGCAGGGCTTGCGGTTGGCTTAGCGGTGCCCGGCCTGTTATTCTACCGCCGTAGACCTATCGTCTAGCTTCAATTTCACTCTCAAGTAAGGACAGGACCTTCGATTTATGATCATCAGTATGATAGCGGCAATGGCAGACAATCGTGTAATCGGTAAAGATAATCAGATGCCCTGGCATTTGCCTGCGGACTTTGCATGGTTTAAGCGCTCAACCATGGGTAAACCTGTCGTGATGGGACGTAAGACCTATGACTCTATTGGACGTCCTCTACCTGGTCGATTGAATGTCGTAATCAGCCGCGATGAAAACTTAGAGATTGAAGGTGTGGCGACAGTTACTTCGATTGAACAAGCATTAGAACTGCTAAATGATGCTGATGAAGTGATGATTATTGGTGGCGGTTCAATTTATGAGAGTTGCTTACCTAAAGCTGACAAACTGTACCTGACTTACATCGATTTCGTTGTTGATGGAGATACTCAGTTCCCTGAGTGGGGAGAGGGTTGGAAGCAAGTTTTTAGTGAGACTTATCAATCGGATGAGAAGAATAAGCACAACATGGAGTTTGTTATTCTCGAACGTTAGATTGAGGTTTAAGTCGTAATATCTTGATGCATGCTTGCGCTATTTAGCTATTTAGCTATTTAGCTATTTAGCTATATCGCAAGCATGATTTTTTCGTGTTTTTATAGTGCTTCTTGAGTAAAAAACTGTCTGTCTTCCCAGCGCAGTGCCGTCAATTGTCCTCCCCAAACACACCCTGTGTCTAAACCTATCACATCTTTCCCTGAGTAGCCTTCTAATGCAGCCCAGTGTCCAAATAAAACCGTCTTATCCAGTTCTATACGTTGTGTAAGGTCAAACCAAGGTACCAAAGGCTCAATGGTAATTTCGTTTGGTGGAAGTTTACAGGCCATATCAAGTCGACCATCAGTAAAGCAAAATCGCATTCTAGTCAGACTGTTGATCGCATAGCGATAGCGCTCAATGCCTTCTAAATCTTGATGCCATAAATCAGGCGTATTGCTGTACATATTCTCGATAAGCCATTGCCATTGTTCTGATTTTAATAAGTCAGCTATTTCTCGGCTTTCGATACGTGCTCGTTCTAGATCCCATTGCGGTGAGATACCTGCATGAGACATTACGAACTCTGAATGTTCCTGAATTAAAGGTTGTTGCCTTAGCCACTCAAGTAACGTCTCCCTATCTTCTGCATCAAGGATAGTTTGAGTTTTATCTTTTGGCTTAGCCGAAAATAGCCCTAAGGAAACCGCAAGTAGATGCAAGTCATGATTGCCTAATACAACCTTAGCTGCGTCACCAAGGTTGCGAATAAAGCGTAGTGTCTCCAATGATTTAGGACCTCGAGCGACTAAATCACCAGCGACCCATAAAGTATCTTTGTGTTTATCAAAACTGATAGTTTCAAGCAGCAACTGAAGTTCGTCGAAGCACCCTTGAATGTCTCCGACAATGTAATTCGACAAAATAATTTCCTGTAAGTAGTAGAGGTGTGTACTAATTAAGAATGTTAGGGATGGCGAGCCTGAACGGGTCGACTTCAGTTATGAAATCGATGCCTTTGTGATCAGTCATAACATAATGACCTTGCATAACACCCACAGGAGTTTCGATGACGGTACCACTGGTGTAAGTATATTCATCGTTGGCTTCAATCACAGGTTGTTGCCCAACCACACCATCACCTTCAATAGTGAGTTGTTTACCGTTGGAGTCAGTAATTAGCCAGCGACGTGACATAAGTTGTACCGTTGTTTTACTGAGGTTTTTGATGGTAATGATGTAAGCGAAGACGTAGCGGTTCTTCGTAGGTTCAGATTGTTCCTCTATGTATTTAGAGTGAACCTGACATTTGATACAAGGCGTAGATATATCCATATTCGCACCTTTTGTTGTTTGTATGCTAAGGGCAAAAGACCCTATAAAAGTTTTACATAAAAAACAGGCCCCTCACCGTAGTGTAGGAGCCTTTTGACTTATTTTTCAGTGTTGTGACTGTCATGCAACCAGTTCGCCATATCGACAAACTGTTCGAGCGTCAGGTTTTCAGGGCGCATGCCAGGGTTTACCCCTAACTCTTCAAGCACCTCTTTACTGATTAAGCTTTTGTAGCAGTTACGTACTGTCTTGCGACGTTGGTTAAAACCTTCGCGACATACGCGGTCCAACCATTTAAGATCTTTTGCCGGATAAGGCAGCACTTCATATGGCTGAAGGCGTACGACAGCAGAATCTACTTTTGGTGGCGGAACGAATGCTGTTGGTGGTACTTCTAGCACTGGTGTCACTTTACAGTAGTATTGAGCCATGACTGTTAGACGACCATAAGCTTTAGTGCCAGGGCCTGCTGCTAGGCGGTTCACCACTTCTTTTTGAAGCATAAAGTGCATGTCTTGCACATCTTTATGGAACTCAAAAAGATGGAACATCAATGGTGTAGAGATGTTGTATGGCAAGTTACCGAAGATACGTAGCTTGTTGTTTGGCTTAACAAGTTGTTCGAAATCGAACTTCATTGCATCACCTTCATAGATCGTTAACTTCTCAGCAAGATCAGGGTGATTACGCAGACGTTCAGCAAGATCTCTATCCAGTTCAATTACTGTGAATTTATCGACAAGTTTGCCAACAGGCTCTGTAATAGCACCAAGACCAGGGCCAATTTCTACCAAGTTTTGGCCTGGTAGTGGGTTAATACTCGATACGATGCCATCTATAATGTATGGATCGTTAAGGAAGTTTTGACCAAAACGTTTACGCGCTTTGTGCCCTAAGTGGACATCATTTCTCATTGCTTTTTCTCTACTAATTCAATGGCGTGCGTGAGCGCTGTTCTAAAGCTCCCTGTATCGGCTTGGCCTTTCCCTGCCAAGTCTAAGGCGGTACCGTGATCGACTGATGTACGAATAAACGGTAAGCCTAGTGTGATGTTCACTGAGCGACCAAACCCTTTGTATTTCAATACAGGGAGTACTTGGTCGTGATACATACCTAAAACAGCATCTGCATCTTGCAAATATTTTTCATTAAAGATGGTATCTGCTGGCAATGGGCCAACTAAATTGATGCCATCTTTCTGGCGAATTTTTTCTAGCGTAGGGGTGATGGTTTCTATTTCTTCACGGCCTAAACAACCATCTTCACCTGCATGTGGGTTTAAGCCACACACGTAGATAGTCGGTTTCTCTATTGCAAACTTTTCGACCAAATCTTTATTCAGAATCGCAATAATTTGCTCTAATCTGTCTTCGGTCACAGCTTGAGATACATAAGCTAGTGGGATGTGCGTTGTGACTAATGCAACACGCAGCCCTTCAGTTGCCAACATCATCACCACGAGTGGTGTATTGGACTTCTCTGCAAAGAACTCGGTATGACCGCTAAAAGCAACGCCAGCTCGGTTAATTACACCCTTGTGAACAGGGCCGGTGACAATAGCATCAAATTCGTCATTCATACAGCCAATTGCGGCGGTTTCTAAAGTATTTAATACGTAATGACCGTTAGCTTCGTTGAGTTGGCCTGCGATGGCGCTTTCAGCTAATGGAACGTGTTTCACTACTAAAGTACCAGAGCGTTGGGGTTGCTTAGGCGCCATTGGGTCGTAATCCAACAGCTCAACTTCAATCCCTAACATTTCCGCTCGCTGCGCGAGTAAATTTTTATCGGCACACACCACGAGTTGATGAGGCCAACTTTCTTGAGACAAAGCCAGAGTTAAATCTGGACCTATCCCTGCGGGTTCACCTGCGGTAATGACAAGGCGTTTAGTTGTCATTTTGGTCGTCCTCAACCATTTCAACAAAGGCACTTGCTCTTACTTCTTGTAGCCAAGCGCCAGCTTCTTCATTGAACTTGCGGTTAAATAGTATTTGGTAAGCTTTGTTCTTCAAAGCAGAATCCGTACGATCAACTTCTCTGCGGTCTAATACTTCAACAATGTGCCAACCGTGAACCGTTTTAAATGGTGCGCTGATTTTCCCTTCAGGAAGAGTTTCTACTTGGTGTTTGAACTCTGGAACATATAAATCAGGCGTTTGATAACCTAGTTCGCCATCTTGAACTGCAGAACCTGGGTCTTGGCTGTACTGCTGAGCAAGCTCTCCAAAGGTCGCTTCACCAGCGTTCACGCGACGAGTGATTTCTTCAAGTTGTTCTTTGGCACCGTCATCACTCAGGATTACGGTAGGTTTAATCAGGATATGACGTGCATTAACTTCGGTAACAGCAACGGTTTCTAAGCCTTTTACGTCTTCAATTTTTAAAATATGGAAGCCAACACCGCTGCGGAAAGGACCGATAATGCTGCCTTTGTTTTGCATTTTGATTTGGTCTGCAAAAATGGTTGGCATCTCTTCTTTTCGCATCCAACCCCAATCACCACCTTGTAGTGCTTTCGGGCCTTTAGAGTAAGTATAAGCCATGGTGCTGAAGTCTTTACCTGAGTTTAGCTCTTCAACTAAATCGTTAGCTTGAGCTTCTAGCTCTTCCTTTGTTTGGTCATCGTTAAAGCGAAGTTGAATGTGTCCAATTTTGTATTGAACGGTCGCGTTAGTTTCTTGCGCTAAGATGTCTGCTAGGTTATCGACTTCAGCTGGAAGAATGTTGATGCGGCGACGAACTAAGGCGTTACGAGCTTCACTGGCTGCAATTTCTTTTCTTACTTGCTCACGGAATGCATTGTAGCTAAGGCCCTCTTCTGCAACCGATGCGGTAAGTTGCTCTACCGTTTGATTGTTGTCTTTCGCGATACCTTCAATTGCCTGGTCGAGTCGAGCGTCATCGATACGAACGCCAATACGTTCCGCTTCTTGAGTTTGAATCGTATCAATGATTAATTTTTCTAGAACTTGTTCATTCAACACGTCTTGTGATGGTAATGTTTGACCGCTTTTCTTCGCGTTTGCACGTAACGTCTTCATTGAAGCGTCGATATCGCTTTGTAAAATTACGCCTTCGTTAACGATCACTTTTACGCTATCGAGTTCAACTGGCGCAGCATAGCTTACAGATAAAGTACAAGCCGATGCGATAGCGATTAATGTGCGTTTCCACAATGTCATGTGTAGTCCTTTAAATTTACTGATGTTTTATCAATAAAGAGAATTAATTATTTAAGAAGAATGGGCGACCGTAACTTAGAGAGTTGTCTGAACTACTATCCCCAACTGCGCCTGAATCAGAGCCTAGATTAGTACCAAAGCCAACAATACCGAAATTCACACCAAAGTTATTTTCATATTCAGGTGTAGTATTTGGATCACTAATATTATTTGTCAACTGGTTGCTATACGTAAATCCGATATACCAACAATCCGATTTATAGTTCAAGCGAGCCAACCACTCTAGATTCTCTTGTGTCGTTAAATCATAGAAGTATTGAGCACTGGCATTCCACTTCCGCGAAATTTGATAAGCACCAAGCAAACCGGCTTGAGAGATACCATCACGAGTTATTGACCCAACATCGATACTTTCGCCTACATTATCCTCAATATATTCTTCCGTAACATAGCGATAGTTGGTTTGTATATAACCACCAGCAAAGCGGTATTCAAGTGTACTGTTGGCAAGTTGCATTGAAGCTGAGTCAATGTCGTATTGCACGCCACCATGGTAGAACAGATAATCATCGTAGTTGAAGTCCATTTCAATAGCCCAAGATGAATAATTGGTTTTTTCGCCCGAGTCTTCGCTGCTGCTCAGAGCTTGCTTTGTGTCTTTGTCGAAATAAAAAATTTGACCAAAAGAGATATTAAGACGTTCTTTATATTCGTCATCAAAGAATCGAGATGACGCGCCATAACTTATCTGGTTTGCCGCTGCAATACGATCTACACCACTGTATTTACGGCTTCTGAATAGGCCGTAGTAATCGGTCTGTAGTAGCGTTGTATCGTAAAGGCCAATATCGCTTTGATCTTGTTCGGGAACATACAGGTACTGTACTTGTGGCTCGAGTGTTTGAGTGTAGTTGTTGACTATCTTGGTATCTCTTTCTAGAAC
The DNA here is from genome assembly GCF_029890535.1 of Vibrio sp. S/42/10. Classification (NCBI taxonomy): domain Bacteria; kingdom Pseudomonadati; phylum Pseudomonadota; class Gammaproteobacteria; order Vibrionales; family Vibrionaceae; genus Vibrio; species Vibrio sp. S/42/10. Next base: position 72,468 of record NZ_JAKMZC010000006.1, read on the forward strand.
GATACCAGCGTGACTTCTAAACTCAGGAATCACTCGACTTACCGATTCCTCTAGGCCTTCGTAATCGGAACCAGAACCAGTGTCAACACCATCAAGATCCTGTTGATAATAAGTTCCAAGTAATCGAGCTTCTGTTGTCCACGTACCCCAGGTGTTGCCGACAGGAATCGTAATACCAGGTTCAACGTGGACACGAGTTGCGGATGGCTTGCCCGAGGCGTCTGTATCGAATAATGAAACATGACTGATTAAATCGAAGTCTAGGTAATCCATCACCTCAGGAGCATAATAGTTATACTCAAGTTGTGGCATTAAGCGATAAGGCAAGTTATTACTTGTTGTGAGGACTTGGAAGTCTCGGACCAATACTGATGCATCCCAGTTTTGAGAACGGTAAGTTGCTTGCCCTTCTTGAAGTAATTGTCCGTCTTCACGACTACCGATTCCTGAACTCATATCCGTAAAATAATCAATATCACTGACTTTAGAGTAATCGACTTCGAACAACCAAGATTGCTGAAATATTCCTGAATGTTCTAGTTGGAAACCCCAACGATCGCCTTTGTCTGTGTACTTTTGATCGTCTGGTAAATATTCAGACTCGAGGCTGCCTGAACCGAAGTCACTCAAGTATCTGAATTTACTGTTAAGTTGAGTGCCACGCTCTTGCATATACTTGAAGGTGGTTTCCAAGTCGTAGTCTGGAGCTAAGTTCCAATAAACAGGAATCTCCGCTTCAAAACCATCGCTAGAACCGTATGACACGGTTGGATACAAGAAACCGGTTTTACGTGTATCACCGACTGGTACGGTTAAATACGGTAAGTAAAAAACAGGGACACTTTGGATCTCAAAGCGTGGATTATAAAAAGTAGCTTGTTCTTCGTTCTGGTCGACGCTGATACTTGATGCTCTTAGGCGCCAGGCGTTGTCGCCAATAGGGCAAGAGGTAATGGAACCGTCTTCGATTTCATAAACTGCTTTGCCCGTCTTAGATACGTAGACTGCATTACCGCGCCCTGGCTCGCAAAGAAATTCGTAATCGGTATTTTCTAGCGTCATTTCATCTGTAGTCAGATTATTCGTTGCTCTGTCTGACACTGACTTGATTTGACCATCACTAAAGTTTACGTTGCCTTCAGCTACAACGATGTTTTCTTGTTGGTGTAGAGTTACATTGTCAGCAAGAATGGTTTTATTTCCTTGCGTAACTCTTACATCTCCTGAATATATTGCTTTGTCACCATTGATAGCTTCTAAGCGATCTGACTCAACATGAGCGGGTAGCTGTGTCTCGTTTTCTGCAGCGGGCTCGATCAAGCATTGATCTATAGAGGGCATTTCCTGCACACTACTATCGGTAATTGTTTCAGCTTGAGTTGTCGACACGTATAACGCTGTCGTTATCGACGCGGCTAACAAGGTGCGGGAAAAACATTGCATGAAGTTGAACTATCCTGTGTCACTAGATGAAGGGTTGATCTAGTATCAATCCAATTAATAAACCATTTTCCTTATGATAAAGGAAATATTAGCATTCAGCATCATCAGACAGCATTACTCAGACAAAATTCATAGATAGAGAACACATAATGCAAATATTTGGCAAAATTTTGGGCGCTTTTTTTGGCTTTCTATTTGGAGGGCCGCTTGGTTTAGTTTTTGGCCTATTTTTAGGGCACCAATTCGATAAAGCTCGCCGATTGAACCAATCTGGTTTCAATAGTTCTGGTTTTGGTCGAGGTCCAAGCCAAGCAGAAAGACAGAACGAGTTTTTTAAATCCGCCTTTGCGGTTATGGGGCACGTTGCTAAAGCGAAAGGGCAGGTAACGCCGGAAGAGATTCAACTCGCTTCTACCATGATGGAACGCATGAACCTGCATGGCGAACAGCGCAAAGCGGCGCAAGATGCATTCCGAGATGGAAAAGAGAGCGACTTCCCTCTGAGCGACGTACTTGAGCGTGTAAAAATCTCATCGGGTGGTCGTTTTGATCTTTTGCAGTTCTTTTTAGAGCTACAAGTCTCTGCTGCGTTTGCTGATGGAAGCTTGCACCCGAGTGAGCGTCAGGTTCTGCATAAGATAGCTCAAGGCCTAGGGTTTTCGGCAGAGCAACTAGAGCGCCGCTTGCAGATGCAGGAAGCAGCGTTCCGTTTCCAACAGCAAGGTGGAAGCTTTGGGGGGCATCAAGGCCATGGGCAATCATCAGGTTGGCAACAGGCTTCGCAACAGAACCAGCTTGGCGATGCATATAAGGTTCTTGGTGTGAGTGAAAGTGCTGATGGTAAAGAGATGAAGAAAGCCTACCGTAAATTGATGAATGAGCATCACCCAGATAAACTGATGGCGAAGGGCTTACCGCCTGAGATGATGAATGTTGCGAAAGAAAAATCGCAAGAAATTCAAAATGCTTATGACCTGATAAAGAAGGTCAAAGGTTTTAAGTAATCGAACACCAAACCGAGTAATAACAAAGTTACTCGGTTTTTTATTAAAGGGAATTATATGACGTTAACGTATCAGAATGTTCTAGAGTTTTGGTTCGATGAATTGACGCCTAAAGATTGGTTTACTGGCGGCGCCGAGATTGACGCTTTGATAGCGTCTCGTTTTTCTGAACTGCACAAAGCCGCCATTCAAGGTGAGTTATTTGAATGGCGTCAGACAGCAGAGGGTCGCTTGGCTGAGATTATCGTGCTTGACCAGTTTTCTCGGAATCTTGGTAGAAATAGTCCAGATGCGTTTACTGCAGATCCTATGGCGTTGGTTCTAGCTCAAGAAGCGGTAGCGAGTGGCTTTGATCACCAACTCAATCAACAACAGAAAAGCTTCCTCTACATGCCTTATATGCACAGCGAATCTTTGCTGATGCATGAACAAGCGGTGCTGCTTTTTTCCCAGACAGGGCTAGAGAATAACCTTGATTTTGAGTTTAAGCACAAGATGATCATTGAGCGTTTTGGTCGTTACCCCCACCGCAATGAAGTACTAGGTCGAACTTCGACTCCTGAGGAAGTTGAGTTCTTACAGCAACCAGACTCAAACTTTTAATTGTGGATATACGGTCAAAGAATTGATAAGAGGCTAGTGGTTAATAAAACCTCTAGCCTCTTTTTTTGTTTAGCTTTAGTGATTAACTCTCGCGTTAGAACTAGTTTGCTTGGTTAAGTGACCAATCATAGTCATAACTTATTTTCCCCGTGTACGTTACCGGCTTTGTTCTGTATTTATCTAAGTGTTTAATCAGTTGTTGTTGGTTGCCAAAATCAACAGCAAACCATTCGTAAATCGATGACAATTGAAGCTGGTTGTTGTTAACCAATACACCCTTATCACTATTGATATACTCAGCTGCAGCGAGTTCTAGCAACATTTCTGTATTATCAGAAGTAAATGCTTGAGATTGTAGATTAGGACAACCTAGACTTGCACAGTTCACCGCGTAATGAGTGCGAGGGTCTTGCCAAATCGGTCTTAAAATTCGATGTTCGATATCATTGAGTGTCAGTGTCTTTCCATTAACTGCAACTACATCATCTCCCCAAGGTCCAAAACTGAATAGTCCGCCGAGCTTAGTGATAGATTTAATTGGGTATGCATTAAGAATCAAATCAACAGTCACTGCATTGTATAGGTTAACCCAATAGGCATACTGTTCAGCTTTTGGATAGTCGAGAGGGTCAATCTGTTCAAGTCGGCTTATGTACTGCTTCAGTTTGGTTTTGTCTGAAGAACTCACCGTTTGATATCTAACTAAGGCGTGTTGACCTTGTTTTACTAAATAGTTATCGAGGAATTGTTGCCAATCTTGATGAGAAACTTGCTCAGAGTTGGCTTCATTACTTTGATTCCAGTAAGGCCAAAGTTCGGACTTAGGCGCAGACCACGCGAAGGTTGAGAAAAGTAGGCTGATAATAACAAGTAGTTGTTTCATGGCATTCTCCTGATGACTGACTACTAAGACCTTGTGGCTTACTATTTTCTTTCATAGCTCTTCAGTTAAACCACAGAGTTGAGTTAAATGAAGAAGTTGAATCGAATAAAAAAGGTTGGCACTGGGCCAACCTTTAGGTGTTATTGAAAACGCTTACTCTATTTCTAGACTGTGCTATTTCATGGTTCTTTATTTCAGGAAGCTAGGAATCTTTGCTTCAAATTCTGAGATTTTATCGGCGTGCTGAAGTGTAAGGCCTATGTTGTCTAAACCATTCAGTAAGCAGTGACGACGGAACTCATCAATTTCAAACGAGTATTCTTTACCATTAGCACTGACTTTCATCGCTTCTAAATCAACAGTGATTTCAGCGCCTTCATTCGCTTCTACGAATTGGAATAGCTCATCTACCTCTTGCTCAGTCAATCGAACTGGCACCATTTGGTTGTTGATCGAGTTACCATAGAAGATGTCTGCGAAGCTTGGCGCGATCATCACTTGAATACCATAATCAGCAAGCGCCCAAGGTGCATGTTCACGAGATGAACCACAACCGAAGTTTTCACGAGCGAGGAGAATTGAAGCACCTTTGTAGCGAGGAGCGTTCATTACAAACTCTGGGTTTGGTTGTTGGCCTGCATCATCTAGGAAGCGCCAATCGTGGAATAAGTGCTTACCAAAACCGATGCGGTTTACTTTCTGTAGAAACTGCTTTGGAATGATCGCATCCGTATCGATGTTGGCCGTATCTAGAGGAACGACTAATCCGGTGTGTTGTTGAAAACCTGACATGTTAAATCCTCTAATTAAAGTTCACGAATATCGACAAAGTGACCAGCGATTGCTGCTGCGGCTGCCATTGCTGGGCTAACTAGGTGCGTACGACCATCACGGCCTTGGCGACCTTCAAAGTTACGGTTTGATGTAGAAGCACAGCGTTCTTGTGGACCAAGGCGGTCGTTGTTCATTGCAAGACACATAGAACAACCTGGCAAGCGCCATTCGAAGCCGGCTTCTTTAAAGATTACATCTAAACCTTCAGCTTCTGCTTGTGCTTTAACTTGCTCTGAGCCCGGAACGATCAATGCTTGAACATGTTTCGCTACTTGGCGGCCTTTCGCTACCGCAGCGGCTGCGCGCATATCTTCGATACGAGAGTTAGTACAAGAACCCACGAAGACCTTATCGACGTTGTATTCAGATAGAGATTTACCTGCTTCTAGCCCCATGTAAGCCAACGCTTTTTCAGCCGATGCTTTTTCAACAGGATCTGCGAAGCTTTCTGGTGCTGGGATTGGTGTGTCTACTGAAATAACCTGACCTGGGTTAGTACCCCAAGTGACTTGTGGTTTGATTTCAGCTGCTTCTAGCGTGACAACTGCATCGAATTCTGCGTCAGCATCGGTTTTCAATGTGTTCCAGTATTCGATTGCCGCTTCTAAGTCTTCGCCCTCTGGAGAGAACTTACGACCTTTTATGTACTCGTATGTGGTTGCATCTGGAGCGATTAGACCCGCTTTCGCGCCTAGCTCGATTGCCATGTTACATACTGTCATACGACCTTCCATTGTAAGGTCTGTAATTGCCTCACCACAGAATTCAACTACATAGCCTGTTCCGCCTGCAGCTGTTGTCTTGCCGATGATCGCCAGTACGATATCTTTGGCTGTAATACCTTCTGCGACTTTGCCTTTTACTTCGATCTTCATGGTTTTAGCGCGCGCTTGTTTTAGCGTTTGAGTCGCTAGAACATGCTCTACTTCTGAAGTACCGATACCGAATGCTAATGAACCAAATGCACCGTGTGTCGCCGTGTGTGAGTCACCACATACGATGGTCATACCCGGCAGAGTAATACCTAGCTCAGGCCCCATTACGTGCACAATACCTTGGTATTTGTGGTTTAGGTCGTAAAGCGTGACACCAAACTCTTCACAGTTCTTCGATAGCGTTTCCATTTGGATACGAGCCATCTCACCAGAAGCGTTGATGTCTTTGGTTTGTGTCGATACGTTGTGATCCATGGTCGCGAAGGTTTTGCCTACTTGGCGAACTTTACGACCTTTTTCACGCAGGCCATCAAAGGCTTGTGGCGACGTTACTTCGTGGACTAAGTGGCGATCGATATAAAGAATTGGCGTTTCGCCCTTCGCTGCAACTGCAACGTGAGCGTCATAAACTTTTTCGTATAAGGTTTTTGCTTGCTGGTTTGTCGACATAGCTTTTCTTCCTTGGGAGCATCAGTCCCAGTGTTTGTTTCGAGCCAAGTCATGCGGTTTAAGCAGACTTGGCTTGATATTATTCTTATGTACTTGCTTCTAATCTAAGCATCTCGCTTATGAAGCTAAGATGTACTCAGCGATCTTGTCACCCATTTCTGAGGTAGTCAGTGCTTGGTTCTTACCTGCAAGGTCTGCCGTTAGCTCGCCTGCAGAAAGTGCTTTCGATACCGCTGCTTCGATGTCTTGTGCTGCTGCTTCTTCGCCTAGGCTGTAACGAAGCATTAGTGCTGCAGAAAGAATTTGCGCGACTGGGTTTGCAATGTTCTTACCTGCGATATCTGGTGCGCTGCCACCTGCTGGTTCATATAGGCCGAAGTTGCTTTCGTTTAAGCTTGCAGAAGGAAGCATACCCATCGAACCTGTGATCATTGCACACTCATCAGAGATGATGTCACCAAAGATGTTTGAACATAGCATTACGTCAAACTGAGATGGATCTTTGATTAGCTGCATGGTCGCGTTGTCGATGTACATATGGTTTAGCGTGACATCTGGGTAATCTTTTGCGATCTCTTCAACCACTTCACGCCATAAGATAGAGCTCTGCAGAACGTTCGCTTTGTCGATAGAGTAAACATTTTTGTTACGTAGACGTGCAGATTCAAACGCAATCTTTGCAATACGTTCGATTTCGTAACGGTGGTAAACCTCTGTATCAAAAGCTTTCTCAGTTGCGCCTTCGCCTTCACGACCTTTAGGTTGGCCGAAGTAGATACCGCCGGTTAGTTCACGAACAACAACGATGTCGAAACCATTACCTGAAATGTCAGCGCGTAAAGGAGAGAAAGACTCTAAACCCTTGTGGATTTGCGCAGGACGTAGGTTACAGAACAGTTGGAAGTGCTTACGTAGAGGAAGTAGGGCACCACGCTCTGGTTGATCGTTTGGTGGAAGGTGTTCCCACTTAGGACCGCCAACCGAGCCAAATAGTACTGCGTCAGATTCTTCACAGCCTGTTACTGTCGTTTCTGGAAGTGGACAGCCGTGGTTATCAATGGCGATACCACCAACATCATACTCTTCACGAGAAAAGCTAATCGCGTGCTTCTTTTCAATCGCGTCTAGCACTTTGTGTGCTTGCTGCATTACTTCTGGGCCAATGCCATCACCAGGTAGTACGGCAATTTTGTATGATTTATCTGTCATGTTAATCCTTTAATTCTTGTTACTGAGCGGTTTGGCTCGTTTTAAATTTTGTCCCTAAAGCCAACAACATCGGCTCTAGGGCTCTGTTATTGGGTATTAAACTGTTGCGAATTTTTGTTGTTTCATTTCAGCGATAGTGTCTGCACGTTGAATACTATTGATAACATGCAGTAACGCTTGACCAGAAGCTTCAACGATATCTGTTGAAACACCTGTGCCGTGGTACTTACGGCCTTTATAATTCGCAATGATATCCGCTTGGCCTAAGCCATCTTCGCCTTCACCTTTTGCAGTAAGGTCGAATTTATCCAATGCAATTTCGTAACCCGTTAAGCGGTAGATACATTGGTATAAAGCATCAACAGGGCCGTTACCTACAGCCGCTTCGCATTTTTCTTCATCACCACATTGCAATTTGATGCTGGTGGTAGACATAACACTACCAGATTGTACGCTTAGGTAGTTAAGTTTATAGAAGTCATCTTCGTCACGTAGATTGGCGAAGTGCATTAATGCTTCTAGGTCGTAATCGAATACTTGACCTTTACGGTCAGCTAGCTTCAAGAAGTCTTCGTACAATGAATCTAGGTTGTACTCATTATCTTTATAACCCATTGCGTCCATGTGGCTCTTAACAGCCGCTCGGCCACTACGACTTGTTAGGTTCAATGCCTTGTTTTTCAAGCCAATAGACTCAGGTGTCATTATCTCGTAAGTGTTCTTATTCTTAAGCATGCCATCTTGGTGAATACCTGAAGAGTGACTGAATGCGTTGGCACCGACGATAGCTTTATTGTCTTGAATTGGCATGTGGCAAAGCTGGCTCACCAACTTACTTGTACGGTGAATCTCTTTATGATCTAAGCCGGTATGAACCCCCAAAAACTCTTGGCGAGTTTTGATGATCATTGCGATTTCTTCTAAAGAACAGTTACCCGCACGCTCACCAATACCATTGATTGTGCCTTCAATTTGTCGAGCACCAGCTTGAACGGCAGCGATTGAGTTAGCAACCGACATACCCAAGTCATCGTGACAGTGAACAGAGATGATTGCTTTATCGATGTTGGGTACGCGATCAAATAGTGTTTGGATAATGCCACCGAATTCATTCGGTACTGTGTAGCCAACGGTGTCTGGAATGTTGATGGTTTTTGCGCCTGCGTTAATCGCGGCCTCAACCATACGACATAGGTTGTCGATAGGGGTGCGACCAGCATCTTCACAAGAGAACTCAACATCGTCGGTGTAGTTACGTGCATGTTTTACTGCTTTCACTGCCATCTCTACGACATCATCGTAGCTACGGCGTAATTTGTCTTGTACGTGAACCGTTGATGTTGAGATGAAGGTATGAATACGGAACTGGTCAGCTACTTTTAGTGCTTCTGCAGCGGCGTCTATATCTTTTGCAACGGCACGAGAAAGCGCACAAATACGGCTACCTTTAATGTGTTTAGCGATGGTTTGTACGGACTCAAAATCACCTGGAGAAGAGATAGGGAAGCCAGCTTCGATAACATCTACACCCAGTCTCTCAAGAGCGTAAGCGATCTGTAACTTCTCTTTTACTGTCAGGCTTGCAGCCAATGCTTGCTCGCCGTCACGTAAGGTCGTATCAAAAATTATTACTTGATCGTTCATGGGTGCTTCCTTATATCGATAATGAATCGATTGCTATCCAAATTATTATTAAGAATGATGTTCTTTTAAAAGTGCCAGTTACAAAAAAACCCGCTCAGCGCGGGTTTTAATATTTGTGTAGTTCTTGACCCACAACTTACCCGCGCGATTGGTTCACGATAAGGAGAAGTTTCAGCAGTCGAGAAGAAGAAAAAATCATTACACAAATATCCGTAAATAAACTGTTAACACCATATTTACCGCAATTTATTCTAAGCGTCAAACAAGAAAATCCAATATCAGTGTGCATCGCTGGTGTTTTTGTTTGGTTTATGCTGTTTTTGTCCATTATGTTGGTTTATTCATTTGTTTGTTGGTTTTGTGTTGGCGGGTTAGTTTATCGATTGGCTTATGTATAGGTTAAAACTTTGTAGTAAATCTTTTTGTTGGAACGATTCACCAGCAAAATCGAATGTGCGGCGAAATTAATTAATCAATTGATTAAATAATGAGTAATTAATCTTCTACAGTTGTGCTTGTTTATCTCTATAATTAATCAAACGATTAATTATAGAGCAGGTCAAAGCAATGACAGTACGTAAAGCCGGGCGACCTCAGCAGAACCTTGATGTGCGGCAACTACTCATTGAACACGCTCGGGATCTGTTCGTTGTTCAATCCTACGATAAAGTATCGACACGCCTAATTGCAGAGCGTGCTGGAGTAAACATTGCCATGATCCGTTATTACTTCGGTAATAAAGCGGGGTTGTTCGAGGCGATGCTGCGGGAAACGCTTCGTCCGATGCAGCTACAAATGCAGAAGTTAGTTGAAGAAAGCAGTCATGAGAACTTTCTCGATTTAATGCGGACTTACTACAAAGAGATGGTTAAAGTGCCCAATTTTCCTCGCTTGATTGCCCAGGTAATGAATATGCCGCCATCGGAAGTGCAAAGAGAGTTGCTCGAAAAGGTCTTCCTCGATGTTGCCAAACCGGCGCAAGACGTCATTTTTGAAAAGCTTGTTGAACAGGGAATATTGAAACAAAGCATGGATCCAAAACTGTGTCGTGTTTCGTATATAAGCTTGATGGTTTTCCCCTTTATTGCACCACCTCCTTTACTAGCGATTCATGGTATTGAGCTTAATGAAGAGTTTCTAAATCGTTTAATCGAACACAACATCCAATTGATGACCGAAGGCTTTATTAATGTAGAGAGCACTTCGACCTTGCAGGAACCAAGATAATGAAAATAAGTAAAAAACTCCTCTTTTTTCCAGCGTTGGCAGTTGGTGTAATTGGTTTGGTGGTTGCGATTAATTTGAAGCCGGATCTTCCAACTAAACCTGCGGGTGACCGAGCTCGTTTAGTGGAAACTCTAAGCTTAGAACAGCAACTGATAGCGCCATTAGCGGTTGGCTTTGGCAAAGTGGTGCCAAAAGTCGAATGGAAAGCGATTGCTGAGGTGACAGGACAGATTGTGTATCGACATCCGGATCTTGATAAAGGCCAAGTGATCCCTGCAGGGACGGTTGTACTCAAGGTTGATCCTTTGGATTACGAGCTGAAGCTGATACAAGCGGAAGCGGATCTTAAATCAAGCCAAACTTCGCTAGCAAAATTGAATCAAGAAGAAGACAACCTGAATCAGACTCTAAAGATCGAAAAGAATCGCTTGGTGATCAGCAATAAAGAGCTACAACGTAAACAAGACCTGCGTAAGAAAGGGCTGACATCTCAATCGGATGTCGACCTCCAACAACAAAGCGCGTTGTCTCAACAGAAGTTAGTGTTAGATATTGCTAACCAAATTACCTTGATGCCTGATGAAAAACGCGTCGCGGAGGCCGTGATTAAGGTCAACGTGTCTAAGGTGAAAGAGGCACAACGCTCTTTGGATAAGACGACCATCACTTTGCCAAGAGCGATGCGAATTGCTCAAGTCGATATCGAACAAAACCAAGTAGTTAATCTTCAGCAAGAAATGTTTGTTGCTCATGGGATTAATATTATGGAAGTTGAGGCACAACTTTCTATTCACGACATGCAAACTTTAGCTTCAAGTTTTACTCAATTCCCTCGCGATGCTGCTGGAATTCCAACCCCTGACCAAGCACCGATCAAAGCGAGTGTTCAACTGAATAGTGGCAGTTTGAATCTGAGCTGGCCTGCAAAGGTAGCGAGAATTAGTGAAACCGTTGATGAAAACCAAGCGACGGCGGGGATTATTCTCGAGATCGCTCAAGACTATTCACAACTGCAGCCAAGCAATGCGACCCCTTTGGTCAACGGTATGTTTGTAAAAGCTGAGATTGAAGGTGTAGCAAATCTAAGTTGGGTGTTGCCTGAACGAGCGCTACATGGTGACAAAATTTATCTAATGGACGATAACTCTCGTCTGAAAATGGTGAATGTTGAAGTGCTTTATCGTAGAGACAACCAAGTGGTTGTGAACGGGGAGCTTCAAACGGGCGACAAACTGGTTCTCAATGACTTATTACCAGCCATTGAAGGCATGTTACTCAAAGAATCGGGCTCAAAAGAAGTGGCACTTGAACCTGATACTCAGGAGAGTGCGTCATGATCAAGTTTTTCTCTAGGCACCCAACAGCAGCGAACCTGTTGATGCTTGGGTTGTTGATTATGGGCTTAACCTCATTATCAACCATTAAGCGTGAGACTTTCCCTGCCTACGACCCACCTTACATCATGGCGGCCATTGTTTATCCCGGAGCTTCCCCACAAGAAGTGGAAGAGAGCTTATGTGTACGAATGGAAGATGCTGTTGATGGCCTAGCCAACATTGAAGAAACTCAGTGTGAGGCGATTGAAGGCAGTGCGCGTTTAATTTTGAAGCTCAATGAGAAAGCAGACATCGGTCGAATGCTGGTGGACGTGCAAACTCAGATCAATTCGATCAATGATTTTCCGAGCGAGATTGAATCTCCGGTTGTTCAAGAGCTAGATTGGAATGAACCGGTTGTTGATATCGCGATTACAGCAGAAACGTCATGGCCGGAACTTAAGGCCTATGCGGAAGACTTAAAACGTACCATGAAGCTCGATTACGACGTTTCATTGGTCGAAGTCAGTGGATTCTCGGATCACCAATATCGTGTGGAACTGGATACCCAAGCCATTCGTCAGTTAGGTTTGAGTGTCGGTGATATTGCGGACCAAATCGGTCGTCAGAATGTAAAGCTACCGAGCGGCAATGTTGAAACGCAAGACAAAAACTTCCTGATTCGTTTTGATGAGAGACGCATCACTCCGGTTGAATTAGAGAGTATCGTGGTGGGTTCTGCGCCGAATGGTTCAGTGATCCGTTTGAGGGATATTGCCAAGATCACCGATCGCTTTGAACTGGATGAACAGAAGGTTCTGTTTGATGGTAAGCCTTCTGCGCTATTGAAGATCAGTAAAAACAAAGAAGATGATGCGCTACGAATCAAAGAGAACGTTACTCGATTCGTGGAAGATCAAAGCACGATTGCACCCGATGGCGTGACGCTACAAATGACCAATGATCTATCATCGGTACTTTGGGATCGTCTAACCATGATGGTACGCAACGGCTGGCAAGGTATTGTGCTGGTGTTTGCTACTATGTGGTTGTTCTTCAGTTTGCGATATTCATTCTGGGTTGCGGCAGGTTTGCCCGTAGCCTTCCTTGGTGGCTTGTTCTTAATGGCGAACCTTGGCCTATCGATCAACATCATGTCACTGGTCGGCTTATTAATGGCGATTGGTATTATGATGGATGACGCCATCGTGATTGCCGAATCGATAGCCTCCCATTTAGATAGGGGGCAAAACGTTGATGATGCGGTGTACAACGGTGTTAAGAAAGTGCTCCCCGGGGTGTTATCTTCTTTTTTAACCACGGTGTGTATTTTCGGTAGCTTACTATTCCTTGATGGGGAAATGGGCGCGGTGCTTAAAGCGGTGCCTCAGGTACTTATCTTGGTGTTGTCTCTGAGTTTAATCGAAGCGTTTCTTATTTTACCCAATCACTTATCTCATTCATTACACAAAGAAAAAAATGATAAGCCAGCGCTGCGCTTCAAAGTAGTGTTGCTTGAAAAATTTGAGAACTTCCGCAATACAACTTTGATGAACATGGTCGAGAAGGTCGTGACGTTCCGCTATGCATTTATGGGCGGAGTGCTGACACTGTTGTTGCTTTCTATTGCCTTGATTGCGGGTGGTGCTGTTAAGTTCCAACCTTTCCCCGAATTGGATGGAGACATTGCTGAAGCGCGTATCATTCTTCCGCCGGGTGCGTCATTGTCTCAAACCGAGAGAGTCGTCGATAAAATAGTCGCGTCTGCTGAGCGTTTGAACGTGCGGTGGAGTGAAGAGGTCGAAGAGGGCAATGAGTTGGTGGAACACATCACGAGCCAATTTAATGCTAATGCTGATGCCAGTGAATCTGGACCGCATCTCGCGACTGTCCGTTTAGATCTGCGTGGTGCAGAAAGTCGAAACACGGTGATCGATGATTTCATTGATGCATGGCGAGAAGATATCGGTGACTTGGCAGATCCTATCTCGTTAGTTTTTAAACAACCCACCATGGGGCCTGGCGGTCGTGCTATTGAGATCCGCGCTAAACATGATGATCTTGCAGCGTTGAAATCGGCTTCTTTGGATATTCAGGAATACCTCAATCAGTTTGATGGCGTGCATGGTGTTCTCGATGACATGCGCATGGGTAAAGAGGAGATCTTAGTGAAGCTGCGCCCAGGAGCCGAAACCTACAATGTGAATGGGCAGATGATTGCTTCTCAGTTGCGTGCTGCATTCTTCGGGCAAACGGCGGATGAGATTCAAATCGGTGTTGAGAATATCTCGATAGAGGTGCGTCTTGATAAGGAACAAGCGGGCGACATACAGCAGCTGGCTAACTTCCCGATCATTACCGCCGACGGCAGTCAGATCCCGTTAGCAACGTTGGCGACATTAGATTTCCAACGTAACTACGTGCGAATTCAGCGTATTGATGGACTGAGAACTATCAGCATCTTTGGTGATATTGATAATAAGAAGGCGAGCTCGTCGGCGATTTTGGCTCAGTTCCAAAAAGATGAAGCAGCCAAGCTCGTTCAAAAATACCCAGGCTTGCGCTTTGATTTTGAAGGTGAAGCCAAAGATGCCGCTAAGACAGGAGCATCAATGGGTAAAGGGTTCTTACTCGGCTTATTCGGTGTGTTTGCGATTCTTAGCTATCAGTTCCGAAGCTACTTAGAGCCTGTGGTCGTGATGTTAGCCATTCCACTCGCCTTTATTGGCGTGGTTGTTGGTCACTGGATACTTGGGCACGCTTTGAGTATGCCAAGCATGATGGGCTTTGTGTCGCTGGCCGGAATCGTGGTCAATGATTCGATTTTGTTAGTGCAATACATTCGCCATCACGTCGATGAAGGCGATAGCGTACATGACTCAGTGGTGAAAGCGAGTCGCGAGCGTTTCCGAGCAGTATTTTTGACTTCAATGACCACAGCAGCAGGTTTGCTACCACTGCTAACAGAAACCAGCTTGCAGGCTCAGGTTATCCAACCGCTGGTGATATCAATTGTGTTTGGTATTTTTGCTTCGACCTTGCTAGTGCTGTTTATGATTCCGGCGGCTTACGCGATACTGGCGGACTTTGGTTTAGTGAAAAAGCACGAGCCACTCGAATTATAGACGTTGTATTGACTCCTTTATAAAGGAGCGAAATCGATTTAAAACAAAGCGACCTAGTGTCGCTTTTTTATTGGTTGAGTCTTTGTCTATCTGGGTTAACTTGCTGGGTGCGATTCTTCGTGTACATCCTTGGCCTTTCGGATGGTCCAGTGGCAACACAGTCTCTAGAACAAATTTCATTTTACTTCATTCAAAACGTCACTTAACTGTCATTTGTGAGGCATAACTTGAGCCTTAACTGAATAAGGATTGTTAAGGAGATCGTATGCGTACTATCGAACCTATTGTCCGCTGGGATGTGGCATTTTCTGTTTTCTGTTTGAAGAGTCGTTATAGCGGGCAACATGCAACGCTGAGTAAAGCGATATCTCATACCGGAGATGGACACCTTTACATTTTGATTGCTCTGGTCGCGCTGTTGGTGGATAGCAATGCTGGCCGAGATTTTCTCTTGGTGGGCTTAACTGCCTTTGCAATCGAGTTACCTATTTACTGGTTTGCCAAAAATACCCTCAAGCGTCGCAGACCAGCCGAATTCTCTTCACTGCTTTACTCCCATATCGTTCCATCTGACAAATACAGCCTTCCATCTGGACATTCGGCTGCTGCTTTTGTTATGGCGACTTTAATCGGACATTTCTATCCAAGCTTGTATCTCTTTAGTTTGATTTGGGCTGCAGCGATTGCGGGATCGCGAATCTTGCTTGGTGTGCACTTTTTAACGGATGTGCTAATTGGCGCTGTCTTGGGGATAGCTTGTACTAGCCTAGCCATCAGCTTCATTTTGTAATCACTTTTGTCAGTCGTTGCCGAGCTTAAGCTCAAACCTAAAGGAACACCCATGAAAATATTATATGGCGTACAAGGTACAGGGAATGGTCATATCGCTCGTGCAAGAGCAATGGCGGTGGCTTTTCGCCAACAAAATATCGATGTCGACTTCCTATTCTCAGGACGAGATGAGAGCAAGTACTTCTCAATGGAAGAGTTTGGGAACTATCAAACCCGCGATGGCTTAACTTTTTTCAGTGAGCAAGGGCAGGTTAAGTACGGTAAAACATTCATCAAGAATAATATCTGGCGATTTATGCGTGAAATTAACCAGATCGATTTGATGCCTTATGACTTAGTGCTTAATGACTTTGAACCTGTGACTGCATGGGCGGCTAAGAGACAGGGTGTACCATGTATTGGCATAAGCCACCAAAATGCGTTCCGCTACGATGTGCCTAAAGAAGGAGGAAACTGGATTGAACATTCAGTGATTCAGTACTTCGCGCCAACAGAGCACTCTATTGGTCTTCATTGGTATCACTTTGAGCAACCCATATTACCTCCTATAGTTCACACGCTGACTCACCATGAACAAACGACAGCGCCACAAAATTTCACTTTGGTTTATTTACCGTTTGAAGATCTTGAGGCGATTTCGGAGTTGTTGATGAAGTTCATTTCTCATCATTTTATCTGTTATCACCCCAATGTTATTGAGCACAGTCGAGTCGAAAATATTGAGTTCAAACCACTCAGTCATGCAGGCTTCCAATTTGACCTGAATCAGTGCTCTGGTGTGGTCGCTAACGGTGGCTTCGAATTGCCATCAGAAGCCTTAACTTTGGGTAAAAAGTTGCTTCTCAAACCGCTTGATGGGCAGTTCGAACAACAGAGCAATGTCGCCACGCTAGAAGCCCTGGGGTTGGCACAAACGATGAGCTTTTTAGATGCGGCTATTTTACGTAGCTGGCTCAATGAAAAACAGGCAGAAATAGTGACCTATCCCGACGTGGCAAGTGCACTCGTTGAGTGGGTTTTAGCGGGGAATTGGTCTGACCAAGATGCCTTAAGTAAACAGCTTTGGGATAAGGTGGATTTTCCTAGTTATGCATCGTTAACCTGATTCATAAGTGGAGTTTTTGAATTAACTAGCTAAACAATTCATGAGTTCAATAAATTGTAACAAATGTAACTGAACGATAGAACAGCTAAATAAGTCGAAATGAAACTCATAAATGTCTTATTTTATGTTTTTTTATAACTCCATAAATGCATGATTTTAAAATGTTATTTAATCATTAAGGTAAAATTAAATTATTCTTTATCAATCTTGTTGGTAGCTCGAGATGTATTGGTTAATAGTAATGGCAATCCGAAAAGTATCGGTCTGGTAAATATAAGAATTAGTGGTTATCTATTGCCATACCATTACCAATTTAACGCTGTCGAAGCGACTAGAGGCAACTTGAATGTTAGAGAAAAAAGACGCAATGAGTGCAATTGCAAGCTACAGAATGGAAAGCACACTTCGTGGAGTCGACTTAAATCTTTTGACTGTATTTGATGCAGTTATGCAAGAGCAAAACATTACACGTGCAGCTCACAACCTGGGCATGTCTCAGCCTGCTGTAAGTAACGCTGTTGCTCGTCTAAAAGTGATGTTTAACGACGAACTATTCATGCGTCAAGGTCGTGGTATTCAACCAACTCAACGTGCTCGTCAACTGTTTGGCCCAATCCGCCAAGCACTGCAGTTAGTACGCAACGAACTACCAAGTTCTGTGTTCTCGCCAGAGTCGTCTTCTCGCCTGTTCAAACTTGCGATTTGTAGCCCTTGTGATATGCGTTTTGCTCCTAAGATTATGTCGACAATCAACGACCAAGCACCTAGCGTTAAGCTGCATATGGATGCAGAGTTCGATCGTCAGCTTTCTGAGCGTATGCGTTACCAAGAAATCGACTTCGTGATTGATTACGCTCGTTTTGATGAGCAAGGTTTCTCAAGCACTGAGATCTTCCAAGATGAATTGGTTGTGGTTGCTTCTGCTTCTCACCCTCGAATTAATGGTGAAGTTTCAGCAACTGAGTTGTTGAATGAAAAGCACGCAAAATTGTCTCGTATTCACGGTCAACGTAGCTTCTCTGAGCAAGCTTACCGTGACCTAGATTGCACGCCTTTCTACGAAGGTACGAGCTTGAGCAACGTTCTTTACGTTGTTGGTCAATCTGAATTAGTGACGATTGCACCTCGTTGGATGGTAGAACATGCAGCAAATAAAGAGCAGCTTCAGATTCTAGATTTCCCATTCGATAATGCGGCAATTTCAGGCTTCCTAAGCTGGCACGAATCAAGTGAAAAGGATAAAGGACACATTTGGTTACGAGATCAGTTAATGATGATCTGTGGCGAAGTAGTGGCACTTAACTAGACACTAATCCCTATGATTTATAAGCCCTGAGCTGGGAGTCTGGCTTAGGGCTTTTTTGTACCTGCTATTTTTGTTGATAGAAAACTTAGCGTGAGACGTACTATTACTTATAACTTTGAGCTTCGTCAGTTGCCTTTTCTATGATCGGAGGTACACTTGTGCGCTCAAAAAAGCTTACAGGTGTAAGCCAAAGGTAAAGAGATGGCCAATTTAGATTTTCATATCGTAAAAAGACTTCGTGACCAAATTGCCCAAGGCGGCAACCGTACAGCTTTGAAGCACAAAGTCGACAATGTATGGCAAGGTATTAGCTGGGAGCAGTTTGGACAGCAGATCGATACGCTTTCATTAGCACTATTGGCTCAAGGATTGAGAGTTCAAGATAAGATCGGTATCTTTTCCAACAATATGCCTCAGTGGACTGTGGCAGATTTCGCATCTTTGCAGGCTCGTCTTGTCACTGTGCCGATTTATCCAACCAATACTGCTGCGCAGTCTTCTTACATTATCCAAAATGCGGATGTGAAGATCTTATTCGTTGGTGAGCAAGCTCAATTCGATGCTGCGGTTAGCCTCTTTGAAGAGTGCGAACAGCTGGAAGTTGTTGTGGCGATGTCTGATGATATCAACATTCAAGAACACAGCTTTGCCGTATCGTGGCAAGATTTCATGGCACGTGGTGTTGAAGCTCAACAAGTTGAACTTGACGTTCGTTTGGCTGATGCAAGCATGGATGACTTACTGACCCTTATTTATACCTCTGGCACGACAGGCCAACCAAAAGGTGTGATGCTTGATTACACCAATATTGGCTATCAATTAAAAGGTCACGATGAACGTCTCAGCTTGACTAAAGATGATGTATCACTGTGTTTCTTACCTTTGTCACATGTGTTTGAGCGCGCTTGGACTTTCTATGCCCTCTATAAAGGTGCAACCAACTGTTACCTACAAGACACGATGCAAGTGCGTGATGCTCTAAGCGATGTGAAACCGACAGTAATGTGTGCAGTTCCACGTTTCTACGAGAAGATTTTCTCAGCGATTCACGAGAAGGTATCAAAAGCACCGTTTATCCGTAAGGTGCTGTTTACTTGGGCGGTGAACATGGGAGCAAAGCTTTCTGTTTGTCACCAAGAAGGTCGTACTCCATCGTTTATGCTGAAGAAGAGTCATGCTTTAGCCGATAAACTTGTGCTATCTAAATTGAGAGCTCTGCTAGGCGGTAATATCAACTTCATGCCATGTGGTGGCGCGAAGCTTGATGAAACCATTGGTCGCTTCTTCCATGCTATCGGAATCAACGTAAAACTTGGCTACGGCATGACAGAAACCACGGCAACAGTATCGTGCTGGGATGACCGCTGTTTTAACCCTGATTCGATTGGTATGTCGATGCCGGGTGCTGAAGTAAAAATTGGTGCTAAGGACGAGATTCTTGTTCGTGGTCCAATGGTGATGCGTGGTTACTACAAGATGCCAGAAGAGACCGCTAACACGTTTGACGAGCATGGCTTCCTGAAAACCGGCGATGCGGGTCATTTTGATGAAAATGGTAACCTGTTCATTACTGATCGTATCAAAGAATTGATGAAGACCTCTGGCGGTAAGTACATTGCCCCACAAGTGGTTGAAGGCGCGATTGGTAAAGATCATTTTATCGAACAGATAGCCGTTATCGCTGATACACGCAAATTCGTTTCAGCTCTGATTGTTCCTTGTTATGACTCTCTAGAAGAGTATGCCAAAGAGCTTAATATCAAATATCATGACCGCGTTGAGCTTGTTAAGCATCACCAAATTATCGAGATGCTAGAGAAACGTGTGAATAACCTACAGCAAGAACTGGCTAAGTTTGAGCAAGTAAAGAAATTCAAACTGCTGCCAAAAGCATTTTCTATGGATGATGGTGAACTGACACCGACTCAGAAATTGCGTCGTAAAGTTATCAACGATAAGTATCAAGACGAAATCGAAGAAATGTACAATGAAAAGCCTAAAGATAAGTAGTTTTCTGCTTAGATAAATTTTCAGTTGTTCAAAAATCCCCCTACGAATGTGATTGCATTTTTAGGGGGATTTTTTGTGTCTAGCGATCCAACACAATGTGCGAAAGCGCACACTGATTAAGCTGTTATTTATAGATAAATAGCGATTCATTTAAATATTAAGTGCTTTTTTTGTTGGTCAATCTAGTTGTTATAGCTATTTAATGGGCTTAGTTTAGGTTTTATTTAATGCTTTGAGCTGATAGTTGGTTTTTTACCACGATTGTCAGATAACAGGTGTTAGACCAGATGATAATAAAGCGTTAAAGTTGTTTCGTATTACTGTTTGTTGTTATCACTACAGACAGCCATAGCCGAAAAAGTGGAAGTATTTCGAATTAGGCTACGAATAAGCCCTAGACTATGAAAAATCAGCCCAACATGTTCACCAAATATGATTGGAAACTGATGAGGAGAGCAATATGACAACAAAACCTGAAACAGCAATGTTATCCGGCGCTGAGATGGTGGTGCAGTCTCTAATTGAAGAGGGTGTAGAACAAATCTTTGGTTACCCAGGTGGTTCTGTACTTGATATCTATGATGCACTGCATGCTAAAACTGCTGAAATTAAACACGTATTAGTAAGACACGAACAAGCCGCGACCCATATGGCCGATGGCTATACTCGTTCTACCGGTAAACCTGGTGTAGTACTGGTATGTTCTGGTCCAGGCGCAACCAATACCGTTACTGGTATCGCAACAGCCTACATGGACTCAATCCCAATGATTGTTATTTCTGGTAACGTACCAAATAACCTTATTGGTAACGACGCCTTTCAAGAGTGTGACATCGTGGGCGTATCCCGTCCGATCGTTAAGCACAGCTTCCTCGTGAAGAAAGCGGAAGATATCCCTGAAGTCGTTAAAAAAGCATTCTATATTTCAACGACAGGACGTCCTGGTCCTGTGGTTATTGATCTGCCTAAAGACATTTTAAACCCACAAATCAAGCTTCCTTATGAATACCCAGAAACGCTGAAGATGCGTTCGTATAACCCAACGGTTACGGGTCATAAAGGTCAAATCAAGAAAGCATTAAAAGCACTCCTTGAAGCGAAGAAGCCAGTACTTTATGTCGGTGGTGGTGCGGTTATTTCTGAGGCTGATAAGCCACTGTTAACATTAGCAGAGGCATTGAATTTACCCGTGGTTAGCACCCTAATGGGGCTTGGCGCTTTTCCGGGCACCCATAGAAACTCTTTGGGTATGTTGGGCATGCACGGTTTGTATGAAGCCAACATGGCAATGCACAACGCAGATTTGATCTTTGGTATTGGCGTGCGTTTCGATGATCGAACGACCAATAACCTGGATAAGTACTGCCCTGATGCGAAGATCATGCACATTGATATCGATCCATCTTCTATCTCTAAGAACGTGAAAGTGGACCTACCGATTGTAGGCTCAGCGGAGAAAGTTCTAGAGAGCATGGTCAACCTGCTTGTTGAACAAGGTGGAAGTAACGATGCGCAAGCGATGGAAAGCTGGTGGAGTGAAATTAAACAGTGGCAAGAACGCGACTGTTTAGCTTATGAGAAATCATCTGAGAGAATTAAGCCACAACAAGTTATTGAAACACTGCATAAAGTAACCAATGGCGATGCTTATGTTGCTTCTGATGTAGGCCAACACCAAATGTTTGCTGCTTTGTATTACCCGTTTAACAAGCCACGCCGTTGGATTAACTCCGGTGGTCTAGGCACGATGGGTTTTGGTCTACCTGCAGGTATGGGCGTTAAGTTTGCTAAACCAGATGAAGAGGTGGTTGTAGTAACTGGTGACGGTAGTATTCAAATGAATATCCAAGAGCTGTCGACTGCACTGCAATACAATATTCCAGTTAAGATTATTAACCTTAACAACCGTTTCTTAGGCATGGTAAAACAGTGGCAAGACATTGTTTATCAAGGTCGTTACTCTAATTCATATATGGACTCTGTTCCTGATTTCGCTGCAATTGCCGAGGCTTATGGCCATGTTGGTATGCGTATTTCATCTCCGGATGAACTGGAATCAGGTTTGGAAAAAGCACTAGCGATGAAAGACCGTTTGGTATTTGTCGATATCAGTGTGGATGACACCGAGCACGTATACCCAATGCAGATCAAAGGCGAGGGTATGGACAACATGTGGCTAAGTAAAACGGAGAGAACATAATATGAGACACATTATTTCACTATTAATGGAAAACCAACCTGGTGCACTTTCTCGAGTGGTTGGTCTGTTTTCTCAGCGTGGCTATAACATTGAGTCTTTGAATGTATCTCCGACCGATGATCCAACACTTTCTCGTTTGAACGTCACCACTAATTCAAGCGAAATGCAGCTTGAGCAGATCCAGAAACAGCTACATAAGCTTATCGATGTACTGAAAGTACAAGAAGTCTCTGAACTTGAGCACATTGAACGTGAATTATTGATGGTAAAAGTACGTGCGAGTGGTTTTGCTCGTGCTGAAGTTAAACGTACCGCAGATATTTTCCGTGGACAGATTGTGGATGTAACCGCGTCTCAGTACACTGTTCAAATGGCTGGTACTAGCGAGAAACTTGATGCCTTCATTCAGGCATTGTCTGAAGTAACAGAAGTGCTTGAAGTCGCTAGAAGCGGTGTTGTTGGTATTGCTCGCGGTGAGCGAGCGTTGAAAGCCTAAACAATAAATCTTTTAAAAACAGCTTTTAAGCCGCTTTTTTAGGCGGCTTTTATTTTGTTAATTTTATAGAGTGCTATAATCCTCCGCTCTATTTTTCCTCCTGAGCTAGTAATGAGAAATAAAAAATCAATAATTACATTACTAATTATCTCAATCACACTCTGTTCTGCCGTTGCCCTTTATTACTTACAGCGCTACAAAGAAGTTAAACAGCAGAGCTTCGACTACTCAGCGAAACAAGCTGTCCATCAACTCGTTTATGCCAAGCGAGATTACGATCTGCTTAAGACTCAATTAGTTTCAGTAATGGGGCTGCTCAGCCAAAGCCAAAGTCTTGTCAATTTTGCCGAATCCCCGTCGGAACGAACCAAAGATCTACTCGAAGAGGTCTGGCAATCTGTTCTCGTCAATCAGAAATGGTATACCCAGATTCACTTATTGGATATCACTGGTAAAGAGCTAGTTCGAGTGAATTACTCGTCAGACACTGGAAAGGTGACAATCCCAGAAGAGTTACAAAACAAGTCTGATTCAAGCTATTTCCAACATGCTCAAAACTTAGAGGCCGAACAAATTGGCGGCTGGGGAATTGAGCTTGAAACGGAGCACGGTGAGCTAACTTTCCCCTATATGCCAGTAATCCACGTATTTACGCCTGTGGAAACACCAGAGAAGCGAGTTGGCTATCTTGTTATCAACCTCGATGTATGGGGATTATCGTCACGTCTTAGTTTTTCACCAGACAATGACTTAAGAGCCGAAGTCATTAATGAGGCGGGCTACTACATCGCAAGCAGCAATAGTAATAAGCTATTTGGTGATGCTATTTCTGAAAGGAAAGGGCACAACCTGAAAAATATTGCCCCGAAAACGTGGCAAGCAATCAGTAGCGATCAGATAGGGTACGTTTTCGAAGATGGTAATTTGTTTGCGTTTAACACCGTTATGCTCGCCAATAATCAAAAAATCCATCTACTGATCCATCTTGATCAGAAGCAATTGATGGATAGGGCTGAACAAAGCCTAAGTGACCTCTCTCAAGAAGAGGTGTTTGTGTTACTGACGGTACTGGTTTTTGCGTTCCCGTTTGCTTATTTAGTGACTCATTATCGACGTCGTAGTTTAGAGAGTAAGTTGGCGCGCGCCGCTTTGAATGGTATGTCCGCTGTGATGATCTCAGATAGGCACCACCGTACTATGATGATCAATAACGAATTTGAGAACATGACTGGGTACAGCAAAACTCAAGTTATCGGAAAGAATGCATTGCAGCTATTGCTTGAGAATACCGACCAAGTGCTCTCAAGTTCTGATATCTGGAGTCATTTAGAGCAAGAAGAAGTCTGGGAAGGTGAAGTAGAGTGTAAGAACAAACTGCGTATTCCTTTCACCGCGATCATGAGAGTCCAAGCGGTTAAAAATAGCTCTGGAAAGGTCAGCTATTATATTACTTCCTTAGTCGATATTTCTGTCAGAAAAGAGCTTGAAGTGCGTTTGCGTGTACTCAGTGAGAGAGACTCTTTGAGTAACCTTTGGAACCGACGTAAGTTCGAAGAACAGCTCGCGTATTATTCTCGTTTGGTCGAGCGTTACCCTAATGAAGCGACCACTTGTTTAGCCTTAGTCGATATCGATAACTTTAAGCGAATTAACGACGAGCTTGGCCATGATGAAGGTGACCGTGTGATTGCTTGTGTTGCTAAGATTTTGCAAGACAGTCTTCGTAGTACTGACTTTGTTGCTAGGGTCGGTGGTGAAGAGTTTGCCCTTCTGATGCCACACACTTCATTATCTGAAGCTCAACGTGTATTGGATCGCTTGCGAATAGAGATAGAACTGTCTGTTGGTACTAAAGTGACAGTGAGCGTTGGCTTTACGGATTTAACGAGTAACAGCACTCGTTCATATAAATGCGCTGATGTCGGGCTTTATGACTCAAAATCGTCTGGGCGTAATACTGTTTCAATGTGTCCAAGTCATGCTGATGTGGCGTAGTTATCTTATTGGTTCATTAGACCAAACAAGTAGATAATTGCCTACTCTCGATCTGTCTAACGCCTTAACGTCGCTCTTAAACCCTACATGAGATCCACGCTTTGATCCCAACTTTAACTCGACTTTTTCTCGTCATAACCAGCACTTTGGTAGGTGCTATTTCTATGAATCTCACTTTTGAGCGATCTGTGTCACGAAATCCTTACAGTTAGACTAAAGTCTAATGCTGGTGATAATTTGAGCTAAACTGAACGATAAGTAAACTACCTTGCTTCGAATTGGACCGTATAGAGCGGAACAGTAAATTAAAGTGTTTACCAGATGTAAAGGACGACACCGTTAACGTAATTCAACTGGTTATCTAGCCTTATCAATTAGTTGATTGGCAGCAGTAGAATTAGGTTAGCAGGAGCAAGAGTTTGGGGATCATACTGTCTGGTTAAAAGAGGCGTGGTATGTTTGTCGATTTTTTAGTGAGATTAACTATAGGTGCATTGGCCATTCTTGGTTTTCAACTCAGTGCGTTGTATTTTTTACCTATGGTTGTGCTGCTCAATACTCATCATAAAGAGTTTTTTGGGTGGTAGTTCAGTTGTAATGCTGGAAACAAAAAACGGAGCTATTAGGCTCCGTTTTTATATGATCAAAGCTTATTTTTGTATTATGCGGCTTCGATAATCTCTTCAATACGTTTCATTGAGCCTAGTAAATGCTGATCGAGTAGTTCTGTCGCTTGTTCAATATTTTTAGCCAATACTAACTTCATGATCATTTCGTGTTCATCAATATTGAACAGATCATCAGCGACAGTTTCTGCTGACATAGCTAGAAAACGGTAGCGCTTTACTTGGTTAATCAGGTCGTCAAAGAACTTAAACATGTTCTCTGAGTCTGCACCTTCGAGCAATGCTGCATGAAATCGTTGGTGGCGTTCTTCCCACTCAACACAATCAAACTCTTCTGATACATGTTGGACGCGTGACAGTTTATGGTAAGACGTCAGTACTTCTAGTTCCCAGCTTTCATCGCCTGCAGAAATCGCTTTCTTAAGTAAAACAGAAGAGACAACACGAAGGCTTTCGTAAAGATCATTGAGTTCTTTCTTTGAAACAGGAGAAACCCAACAGCCTTTTTGTGGCTCTAGTTTGACGTATTTACTCCAAGACAATTGCACTAGGGCTTCACGAATTGGAGATGCACCAACGTTGTATCTATTTTTTAGATCAGCAACAACGAGCTTTTGACCTGGGGTTAATTCACCGTTGAGAATATCTTGGCGAATCATCTTTGATACTTTGTCAGTGAGAGTAGGACTAGACATTACAAACCTCATGTATATTTGATTTCTAGTCTGCTAATCCATCTCTTGGAAAGAGCCATTGGATATTAACAGTACGTAGTTCTATATTGTTTGATAATATAGCGTACTGAAAAGTTAGGCAAGATTTGTTTCATAAAAAAAGAGGGCCGAAGCCCTCTTTTATATTTTTATGCGAATCGGTTCATTCTTATAGAACGTGAACAGATGCCGTGTTTGTAGTACCAGAAGCCACTAGAGCGCCAGAAACCATTACTACGATATCGCCTTTGTTACCTAGGCCAGATTGTAGAGCGATTTCTTTACCGTTGATGTAGAACGTGTCTGTGTTCTCGATAGAGTCAACAAGAACTGGTTTAACACCTTTAGTAAGAACTAGCTGTGCAGCTGTCTTTTCGTTAGTTGTTAGAGCAAGGATGTTTGCTGTTGGGAAGTACTTACGTACTGAACGTGCAGACTTACCGCCTTCAGTTGCAACAACGATTAGAGGAGCAGCTAGCTTCTCTGCTGTGTCTACAGCGCCTTTACATACTGCTTCAGTGATGCGTAGACGTGGGCTGTCTAGACGAGAACCTAGCTCAGCTTTAAGAGCTGAATCAGTGCGGTTCGCGATTTGAGCCATGATAGTAACAGCTTCAACTGGGTACTTACCTTTAGCAGTTTCACCAGAAAGCATTACAGCATCAGTGCCATCCATGATTGCGTTCGCAACGTCACCCGCTTCTGCACGAGTTGGACGTGGGTTGCTGATCATAGAGTCAAGCATTTGAGTTGCTGTGATAACCATCTTACGTGCACGGTTACACTTCTCAATCATCATTTTCTGAGCGAAGATTACTTCTTCTGCTGGGATTTCAACACCTAGGTCACCACGTGCAACCATGATGCCATCAGAAGCTTCAAGGATTGAATCGAAGTTATCTACACCTTCTTGGTTTTCAATCTTAGAAATGATGTGGATGTTTTCGCCACCGTTAGCGTTTAGAAGCTCACGGATTTCTTTAACGTCGTCTTCTTTACGGATGAAAGAAGCAGCTACGAAATCAACGCCTTGCTCACAACCAAACTTAAGGTCAGCTTTGTCTTTCTCAGAAAGAGCTGGAAGTTGAACAGATACGCCAGGAAGGTTAACACCTTTGTTTTCGCCTAGAGCACCGTTGTTAAGAACTTTACACTTAACTTCAGTTTCTGTTGTTGCGATAACTTCCATTTCGATTAGGCCGTCATCAACAAGGATTGTGTTACCTGCAGTTAGGTCTTTAGCGAAACCTAGGTAAGTTACTGCTACTACGTCTTTGTTACCAACAACTGTTGCGTCAGTTGTGAAAGTGAACTCTTGACCAGCTACTAGATCTACGTCGTTACCATCTTCAAGCTTGATAGTACGGATTTCAGGACCTTTAGTATCTAGAAGGATAGCAAGTTGCTCACCTTTGTTTTCCATTACTGTACGGAAGTTCGCGATACGAGTGCCGTGCTCTGCGAAGTCACCGTGAGAGAAGTTAAGACGCATAACGTTCATGCCAGCATCTACTAGTTCAGTTAGCTTCTCTACAGATTCAGTTTTAGGGCCAATCGTACATACGATTTTGGTCTTTTTCATGGAAGGTACTCTCCGGTAAGTATTGTTACAATTTGAAATTTATTTAAGTTCTGAAGATTGGCCCGCTACATCAACATTTTGTGCCTGTTGTGTAAAAGCGTGGGACTTCCAATATGTCCTTCAGAGTTGTAAGTCTTTCATCAATTTTAGTCATTTTATGACTAAAAGATTTTGATTCAACGTCGTGTTTCTGTGACTTACACCAACATATCAGGTGAAAGTTGCAGAAAAATAACGGTCAGTTCTGTAATTTTTTTTCTTTTCGGGTGCGGATTCTACCACCTAATGACTTCAATATCACTGCTTAACAATTGTCTTAGGACAAGGTTTCATCGCTATTTATTAATTTTTTGGATCAAAATAAATGGACTAAATAGTTTCGTTGTAACTATAATGTGTTTCATATCGAAACTTATTGGCCTTTTTTAAATGTCGAAACGAAACACCCAGCTCAGAAGACATGCAATTTCTAACCTAGTGAATGAAAAGGGGGAGGTTAGTGTTGATGAATTATCCGCTAAGTTTGAAACCTCAGAAGTCACTATTAGAAAGGACTTAGCGTCTTTAGAGAAAAACGGTCAGCTTTTACG
Organism: Vibrio sp. S/42/10; assembly: GCF_029890535.1. Classification (NCBI taxonomy): domain Bacteria; kingdom Pseudomonadati; phylum Pseudomonadota; class Gammaproteobacteria; order Vibrionales; family Vibrionaceae; genus Vibrio; species Vibrio sp. S/42/10. The sequence goes on from NZ_JAKMZC010000006.1 coordinate 100,556, forward strand.
CCGTTATGGTGGTGCGATTTCATTGCCGAAAGAGGTTGTGAACGAAGAACTGGGTCAAAAAGTTTCGACTCGAAAGATTTCACTAGCAAAAGCCGCTGCAGATTTGATTCGTGACCATAATCGTATTGTGATTGATAGTGGTAGTACGACAGGTGCCTTAATCCAGCAACTTAATACTAAGCGTGGTTTGGTTGTTATGACCAACTCGTTGCACGTGGCTAATGCGCTTAATGAGCTTGAAAGTGAACCGACATTATTAATGACGGGTGGTACTTGGGATACCCATTCGGATTCTTTCCAAGGCAAGGTCGCAGAGTCGGTACTTCGTGCTTACGATTTTGACCAATTGTTCATTGGTGCTGATGGTATCGACCTTGATAGAGGAACGACTACTTTCAATGAATTGATTGGTCTGAGCAAAGTTATGGCTGAAGTGTCACGAGAAGTCATCGTGATGGTTGAGTCTGAAAAAGTGGGACGAAAGATCCCTAATTTGGAACTAGCGTGGGAACACATCGATATTTTGATAACAGATACAGACTTGGGTAAAGAATCCCAAGCAAGTATTGAATCACATGACGTTCGAGTGATCCTAACGGATCCAACCTAAACCTAATTTAAATTATTGTGCATTTAACTTCCTATAATTGATCTATTGAAGATATGGCCTTTGCTTGCTGCCAGTAGGAATAAACGAAATTGATGGAGTAAAACTATGTGTGGAATTGTTGGTGCAGTAGCACAGCGTGATGTAGCTGAAATTTTAGTAGAAGGCCTTCGTCGTCTAGAATACCGTGGCTACGATTCAGCTGGTGTCGCTGTCGTCGATACTGAATCTAACCTAACTCGTGTACGCCGCCTAGGTAAAGTACAAGAGCTAGCTGACGCAGTAGAAGAGCAACAAGTGATTGGCGGTACAGGTATCGCTCATACTCGTTGGGCGACACACGGTGAGCCATCTGAAGCGAACGCACACCCACACATGTCTGGCGATATTGCCGTTGTACACAATGGCATTATCGAAAACCACGAAGCACTGCGCGTTCTATTGCAAGAGCGTGGTTACGTGTTTACTTCACAAACGGATACTGAAGTTATTGCTCACCTAGTTGAGTGGGAATTGCGCACATCAGACTCTTTGGTTGAAGCACTGCAAAAAACAGCAAAACAATTAGACGGTGCATACGGCACGGTAGCTGTTGATCGTAAAGATCCTAGCCGTATTGTTGTGGCTCGTTCTGGTAGCCCGATTGTTATCGGTTTCGGTGTTGGTGAGAACTTCCTAGCATCTGATCAATTGGCACTACTAAGTGTAACTCGTCGCTTCATGTACCTTGAAGAAGGTGATGTTGCTGAGGTAACTCGTCGTGATGTTACGGTATTTGATGTAGCGGGTGAGCGTGTTGAACGTGACATCGTTGAGTCAAATGCAGAACACGATGCGGGTGATAAAGGTCAATACCGTCACTTCATGCAGAAAGAGATCTTTGAACAGCCAACAGCGTTAATCAACACGATGGAAGGTCGCATCTCTGAAACGTCTGTTATCACTAATGCAATTGGTGTTAAGGCAGAAGAGATCCTAAGCAAGGTTGAACACGTGCAGATCATCGCATGTGGTACGTCTTACAACTCAGGTATGGCGGCTCGCTACTGGTTTGAATCTCTAGCTGGCGTGAGTTGTGACGTAGAGATCGCTTCTGAGTTCCGTTACCGTGACTTCGTTGTTCGCCCGAACAGCCTATTGGTAACTCTGTCTCAATCTGGTGAAACGGCTGATACGCTTGCTGCACTTCGTCTTGCAAAAGAAAAAGGTTACATGTCAGCAATGACTATCTGTAACGTTGCAGGTTCTTCGTTAGTTCGTGAATCTGATTTTGCCTTCATGACTCGCGCAGGAACAGAGATCGGTGTTGCTTCTACTAAAGCTTTCACAACTCAACTAGCGGCTATGCTGATGATGGTAACGTCAATTGGTCGCCTGCAAGGTCGCATCAATGAAGAGAAAGAAGCAGAGATCGTTCAAGCACTGCATCAACTGCCTGCTGATATCGAGAAAGCATTAGCGTTTGATAAAGAGATCGAAGCGCTAGCACCTGATTTTGCAGATAAGCACCACACACTGTTCTTGGGTCGTGGTGAGTTCTACCCAATCGCGATGGAAGCGTCTCTTAAGCTGAAAGAGATCTCTTACATTCACGCAGAAGCCTACGCGGCTGGTGAGCTTAAGCACGGTCCTTTGGCTCTTATCGATGCAGATATGCCTGTTGTGGTTATTGCACCAAGCAACGACTTGCTAGAGAAGCTGAAATCAAACGTTGAAGAAGTACGTGCTCGTGGCGGTCTACTTTACGTATTCGCAGATGAAGATGCAGGCTTTGAAAGCGATGAGAACATGAAGATCATCAAGATGCCTCACGTAAGTGAAGTAACAGCACCTATCTACTACACAGTACCAATGCAGCTGTTGTCTTACCACGTAGCGCTAATCAAGGGTACCGATGTTGACCAACCTCGTAACCTTGCGAAAGCAGTAACGGTTGAGTAATCGTTAGCCCATCTAAGAAAATTAGATAATAAGAAGCCCATCCTGTGATGGGCTTTTTTTGTGTCTGTTAATTAACGATCAGTGTTAGAGCTAGCGGTAGCGTCATTAAGCGCTAAGTGCTTGCTCTAGGTCAGCCAAGATATCGTCAATATGCTCAATGCCTACTGAGAGGCGAATCATCTCTGGTGATACACCAGCTTGCTTTTGTTCCGCTTCGCTTAATTGACGGTGTGTTGTAGAGGCAGGGTGACAAGCGAGAGATTTTGCATCGCCGATGTTCACCAAGCGCTTGAAGATTTGTAGAGCATCATAGAAACGAACACCTGCTTCATAACCATCTTTCAAGCCAAAAGATAAAATGGCAGACGGCTTACCTTGCATGTATTTCTCAGCCAGCGGATAGAACTCAGACGTTGGTAAACCCGCGTAGCTCACCCAACTCACTTTCTCATGTTGCTGAAGGTACTCAGCTACTTTCAGTGCATTCTCTGTGTGTCGCTCCATGCGTAGCGATAAAGTTTCTAGACCTTGCATTAGCATGAAGGCATTCATTGGCGACAGCGCAGCACCCGTATTACGCAGTGGAACCGTTCGAGCACGACCAATAAACGCGGCTTCGCCAAAAGCCTCGGTATAAACCACACCGTGGTAAGAAGGTTCTGGCTGATTAAACACGGGGAAGCGATCTTTGTGTTCTGCCCATGGGAATTTACCTGAATCGACAATAACACCACCCAACGTTGTTCCGTGACCACCAACGTATTTGGTGAGTGAGTGAACCACGATATCGGCACCAAAGTCGATAGGTTTGCATAGCACTGGTGTCGCCACCGTATTATCAACAATCACAGGTACACCTTGTGCGTGAGCAAGCTCTGCCACACGTTCTAAGTCGATGATATTGCCTGCTGGGTTACCGATACTCTCACAGTAGACCGCTTTGGTTTTTTCATCGATCAGCGCGGCTAAGCTCTCAGGCTTGTCGTCTTTTGCAAAGCGAACTTCAATCCCTTGGTTTGGTAACATATGAGCAAATAGGGTGTAAGTACCGCCGTAAAGCTGAGGAGTTGAAACGATGTTGTCGCCGATTTGGGCCAACGTTTGAATCGCGTAGTTGATCGCAGCGCTGCCAGCACTCACCACTAATCCGGCAATACCACCTTCTAAGGCTGCCATGCGCTTTTCCAACACATCATTGGTTGGGTTCATAATACGAGTGTAGATATTACCTGGTACTGCAAGGTTAAACAGGTCGGCACCATGTTGTGCATCATCGAATTCATAAGCAACGGTTTGGTAAATAGGAGTAGCAACCGATTTGGTTGTTGGATCGGTTTCGTAGCCGAAGTGAATCGAGAGCGTTTCGTCTTTCATGAGTCTTCCCTGAACTATTGAATGATTTGTGTACTCTCATATTGCCGATTTTTTTATAAAAGAAAAGTAAGCTCAGTCACAGAGAGGCAATTGGAATTGTGTTCGGGACGATTCGCTATTTGTAGGAAATATAGCTATTGAGTTGTACTGCTTCAGAAAAGCAAAAAGCCAGAGCAGTATAAACTGTTCTGGCTTTTCTAATTTGGTGGCCCCTCCCAGATTTGAACTGGGGACCGAACGATTATGAGTCGTGCGCTCTAACCACTGAGCTAAGGGGCCGTAGGGCATAGATTATAGGGGAAGCGCTCAATGGTGTCTAGACACTATAGGGGCCAATTCCGCTTACATCTTAGCCACTTAAATCATGTAGGCACAAAAAAGGTGAGCCAACGCTCACCTTTTCTATTTTAAGCTTAAAAGCTAATCACATTAAAGCGTGTGATTACTCGTCTAGGAAGCTGCGCAGAGTTTCTGAACGGCTTGGGTGACGAAGTTTACGTAGTGCTTTTGCTTCGATTTGACGGATACGCTCACGAGTTACGTCGAACTGCTTACCCACTTCTTCAAGAGTGTGGTCTGTGTTCATGTCGATACCGAAACGCATACGTAGTACTTTAGCTTCACGAGGAGTTAGGCCCGCAAGAACGTCTTTAGTTGCACCGCGTAGGCTGGTTGCCGTTGCTGAGTCTAAAGGAAGCTCAAGAGTTGTATCCTCGATGAAATCACCTAGGTGCGAATCTTCGTCGTCACCGATTGGTGTCTCCATTGAGATAGGCTCTTTAGCGATTTTCAGTACTTTGCGGATCTTGTCTTCAGGCATTTGCATGCGTTCAGCCAATTCTTCCGGAAGTGGTTCACGACCCATCTCTTGTAGCATTTGACGAGAGATACGGTTTAGTTTGTTGATCGTTTCGATCATGTGAACCGGAATACGGATAGTACGAGCTTGGTCGGCAATCGAACGAGTGATTGCTTGACGGATCCACCACGTAGCGTAAGTAGAGAACTTGTAACCACGACGGTATTCAAACTTATCTACGGCTTTCATCAGACCGATGTTACCTTCTTGGATTAGATCCAGGAATTGTAGACCACGGTTTGTGTACTTCTTAGCAATCGAGATTACTAGACGTAAGTTCGCCTCAACCATCTCTTTCTTCGCACGACGAGCTTTCGCTTCACCGATAGACATACGACGGCTGATGTCTTTAATGCTTTGAACAGTAAGAGAGGTTTCGCGTTCGATCATATCCAGTTTTTGGATAGAACGACGAATGTCGTGCTCGTTACGTTTAATTTTTTCTGCGTATGGCTTATCTGAAGCAAGAACTTCATCCAACCATGCTTCGCTAGATTCGTTGCCAGTAAATAAGGCAATGAATGATTTCTTCGGCATTTTGCCGTACTCAACCGTTTGACGCATGATTAGGCGTTCTTGAGTACGTACACGATCCATTGAAGTGCGAAGTTCATTTACTAGGTAGTCAAACTGTTTTGGTGTCAGACGGAATTCTTTGAATACGTCTTGCATCATTGTTGTTGCAATCGTTGCTTTCGGGCTTTCGTGGCCGTATTCATTGATTGCTAGCTGACGGTTTTGGTAGCTAGTACGAAGCGCTGTAAACTTCTCAAGAGCAAGCTCAGGATCAATACCTGTATCTTCTTCTTCCTCTTCCTCGTCGTCTTCAGCTTCTTCTTTGTCTTCGTCTTCCAGATCAGTTTCAGCAAGTTCTGAACCGATGTGTGTTGCCGTTGGCGCAGCTGTGCCATCGTCGTCTGGGTCAACAAAGCCATTGATTAGGTCTGTTAAGCGAATCTCTTCTGCTTGTACGCGGTCAAACTGTTCCAAGATATATGGAATGGTGCCTGGGTACTCAGCAACGGATAGTTGAACGGTATTAATACCGTCTTCAATACGCTTAGCAATGTCGATCTCGCCTTCACGAGTTAGTAGCTCAACTGTGCCCATTTCACGCATGTACATACGAACAGGGTCAGTAGTACGGCCAATCTCGCTCTCTACGCTTGAAAGCGCAGCAGCAGCAGCTTCAGCTGCATCTTCATCTATATTGGCATCGTCATCATTAAGAGCTAGATCATCAGCATCAGGTGCAGTTTCTACTACCTTGATACCCATGTCGTTAATCATTTGAATGATGTCTTCTACCTGTTCAGAATCCACGATTTCTGCAGGTAGGTGGTCGTTTACTTCGGCGTAGGTCAGATAGCCTTGTTCCTTGCCTTTAATAACAAGTAATTTTAGCTGTGACTGCGGATTTTGATCCATAGATGATATCCAACTTCAGGTCTGGTGAAGGACGTTGCATTCTCAAATGCAAACCAATTATGTTAACAAATTTATTAAATGCTGACTAATCAAACAGGGTTACGCTTTTAGATCTAGCATTAAAGCTAGTAGCTCCCTTTTTTCTTCGGCTGATAAACCGACACTTCTTGCTTTGGCCTGCAGGTTTTCAATTTGTTTTTCAACGCACTGGGCAAGGATATTGTCCAATGAATCTAAAAATATGTCTTCTTGATTGTCTTCGTCGAGGGGGATTTCCCAGCTCGCGAGACGAGACAGAAGTGCCTCATGTTTATTATGTCGCCAATGCTCTAATAATTGGCCTGTGTTGATATGGGGATGCGCGTGGCATTTATCAAGTACTTCAACGAATAAACTTAGTCCAGGCAACTGTAAGCCTTTGACGCTTGATAAGTCCGGTACCATATCAGCATAGCTCGGATTTTGGATAAGCAAAGCGATAACTTCACGCATTGGAGTGCGCTTGAGCTCTTTATGCGGTTGAGGTGTCGGGTTCTTTGTATGAACGCGAGCACGTCTCAATTGGTTATCAAATCCAGTACGTTCATCGAGTAATTTTTCGAGCAGTTCTTGGAAGTAACTGTCAGGGATTTTATTAATCAGGGCGCTGGCGTGTGCACGCAGGGCCGATTTTCCTTCGGTTGTTCCTAAGTTTAGCTTATGCAGTTCGATGAGGTTATCAAACAAGTAAGTCGAGAGCGGGGTCGCATTTTGTACCAGTTGTTCAAAAGCGTCTTTACCGTGTTCTCTTATATAGCTGTCAGGGTCTTCGCCATCAGGCAAAAATAGGAACTTCAGCGTATTACCTGTTTTTAGAAACTCTAATGCGTTTTCTAATGCGCGCCACGCCGCTTCTTTACCTGCTCTGTCGCCATCATAACAACAAACCACGGTACTGGTTTGTCGGAATAACATTTGAACGTGGTCACCTGTAGTTGAGGTGCCCAGTGAGGCTACTGAATAATCGACACCATATTGCGCGAGAGCGACGACATCCATGTAACCTTCTACAACAAGTATCTGAGGCGGTTCACGGTAGGCTTGCATCACTTCATAAAGGCCGTAAAGCTCTTTACCTTTATGGAAGATAGGCGTTTCTGGTGAGTTTAGATATTTCGGCGTGCCGTCTTCTAAAACACGACCACCAAATCCAATCACTCGGCCACGACGGTCACGAATCGGGAACATTACGCGTCCACGGAATCGATCGTATCGGTTGCCTTTATCGTTTTCTATTAACATGCCGCCAGTAACTAGCATGTCTTGGGCTTCTTTTTGTTGCCCGAAGTTTTTACGAACAAGGTCCCACTCGTCGGCAACGTAACCAATACCAAATTTCTGGACGATTTCACCAGACAGTCCACGATTTTTTAGGTAATCAATCGCAGGCTTGTTAGCTGAGATCTTCAGTTGAGAGCGGTAAAAATTACTGATTCCGCCCATCAAATCGTAGAGGTTACGTTTTTGTTCGCTGTTGGCTCTTGGTGTTGTTGATATTTCACCGCTGCGCTGTTCTCTTGGGACATCTAACCCGAGAAAGGAAGCAAGCTCTTCAATCGCTTCCACGAAATCGAGGCGTTCGAACTCCATCATGAAGTCGATGGCATTGCCATGTACGCCACAGCCAAAGCAGTGATAAAACTGTTTTTCTTGGCTTACGCTGAAAGAGGGGGTTTTCTCATTGTGAAATGGACAACAAGCACCATAGTTTTTGCCTTTTTTCTTAAGTTTCACGCGTGCGTCGACAATATCGACAATGTCGAGACGTGCTAGGAGATCATCGATGAAACTGCGCGGGATGTGTCCTGCCATAAAACCTTAGAAAAATGCACTAACTGAGAGTGTGGATAATAATAGTTTGAATGGGTTACAGATACAAACAAGCCGTGCGTTCCGAAGGATTGCACGGCTTGTTGCAATTTGATTTGGGATTAAGCGAGTTTAGAACGAACTAAACCACTCACTTTACCCATATCTGCACGCCCTTGAATTTGTGGTTTCAAGATAGCCATTACTTTACCCATGTCTTGCATGCCCGCTGGTTGAGCTTCGGCGATTGCGCTATCAAGTAGTGCAATAACTTCTTCTTCGGTTAACGGCTGAGGCATAAAGCCTTCAAGTACAGTAATTTCTGCTTTTTCCACATCAGCAAGATCTTGACGATTTGCCGATTCATATTGAGCAACAGAATCGCGACGTTGCTTAACCATTTTAACTAATACAGCAAGAATGTCGTCGTCGTTCAGAGTGATCCGTTCGTCAACTTCACGTTGCTTAATTGCTGAAAGAGCTAAGCGGATAGTGCCAAGGCGCGGTTTGTCCTTGGCTTTCATCGCTAATTTTTGCTCTTCTTTGAGTTGTTCAATAAGAGCCATAACTCAGTCCTTATGGATTAAGTTATTAGTACAGGCGAACGCGACGTGCGTTTTCGCGAGCTAGCTTCTTAGCGTGACGCTTTTGAGCTGCTGCTTTAGCGCGTTTGCGAACTGTAGTTGGTTTTTCGTAATGCTCACGACGACGCACTTCAGAAAGGATACCTGCTTTTTCACAAGAGCGCTTGAAACGACGTAGTGCAACGTCGAACGGTTCGTTTTCACGTACTTTAACTATTGGCATATGCCTTTCACCTCAGGGGTTATTCATTATCGCTGGTCACTCAGTACCAAATCAGAGAAGTTACCATCGAGCTAACTCTCTATTCGCGTTTGGCCATTAACCAGCTTGATCAAAAATGGTGCGGAATTTTAATCCGATCACAGTGGCTTTGTAAAGCACTTTGTCGATTATAGTCTGTACAATATTTGTTTGAAGAGCTTAGGCAGGGTAATATTGCGCTAATTTCCCATTTTAGACGAAAGCGTGCCGAGAAAATTATGCGCATTATTGGTATTGAAACCTCTTGTGATGAAACAGGAATCGCGATTTATGATGATGAGCAAGGGCTGCTTTCTCATCAATTATACAGCCAAGTAAAACTGCATGCCGATTATGGTGGTGTGGTGCCTGAACTTGCATCACGTGACCACGTGAAAAAGACCATTCCATTGATTAAAGCGGCATTAGCGGAAGCTAACTTGACCTCCAAAGACATTGATGGTGTTGCTTACACGGCTGGCCCAGGTTTAGTTGGTGCACTGCTCGTGGGTGCAACCATTGGTCGTAGTATTGCTTATGCGTGGGGCGTGCCTGCTGTGCCAGTGCACCATATGGAAGGTCACCTTCTTGCGCCAATGTTAGAAGATAACCCGCCACCATTCCCATTTGTGGCTCTGCTGGTTTCTGGCGGACATACCATGATGGTAGAAGTGAAAGGCATCGGCGAGTATCGAATTCTTGGTGAATCGATTGATGATGCGGCCGGTGAAGCTTTTGATAAGACCGCGAAGTTGATGGGTTTAGATTACCCAGGTGGTCCATTGCTGTCTCGTTTAGCAGAAAAAGGCACTCCAGGTCGTTTTAAGTTCCCGCGTCCAATGACCGATCGTCCAGGGCTCGATATGAGCTTTTCTGGTCTAAAAACATTTGCTGCGAACACGATTCGTGCGAATGACAACGACGATCAGACACGTGCTGATATCGCTTACGCGTTCCAAGAAGCCGTTTGTGCGACCTTGGTAATCAAATGTAAGCGTGCCTTGGCGGAAACGGGCATGAAACGTATAGTGATTGCTGGTGGTGTAAGTGCCAACAAACAGCTACGTATTGAGCTTGAAGCGCTGGCGAAGAAAATCGGTGGTGAGGTGTACTACCCACGCACTGAGTTCTGTACTGATAACGGTGCGATGATTGCTTACGCGGGTATGCAACGCCTTAAAAATGGTGAAACGGCTGATTTGTCTGTTCATGCCACGCCGCGTTGGCCAATTGACCAACTAGAGCCAATTGCTTAACTAGTCGCAGTCGTTCAACGAAAAACAGTCGATCAACAAAAACTAAGCGCAGAATAAACCAGTGTGTTTCGATAAACGGTCGCCTCGTGCGGCCGTTTTTATATATCGTCGTTTTATAAGCTGAGCGATATTCGTAGAGAGATATTAGGGAAGAAAATGAACAAGTTTACTGTAGATAATCAGTCAATGACGTACCTCGATGAAGGTCAAGGCCCTGTCGTAGTATTCGGCCACAGCTATCTTTGGGATAGTGCGATGTGGAAGCCACAGAACGATGCGCTAAAAGCGCAGTATCGTTGTATTGTTCCAGAGCTTTGGTCTCATGGTGAATCTCAAGCTGCACCAAGTTCAATGCGTAACCTAAAAGATTACGCTCAGCACGTTTTGGCTCTGCTTGATCATTTAGAGATCGAAGAATTCTCAGTGGTTGGTTTATCGGTTGGCGGTATGTGGGGAGCAGAGTTAGCGGAACTTGCACCTGCACGCATCAAGTCTTTGGTTCTAATGGATACTTTCGTAGGCCTTGAGCCAGAAGTTGCTCATGCTAAATACTTCCACATGTTAGACACCATTACTCAAACCAAGATGGTGCCTCAACCGATTGTTGAAGCGGTGGTTCCATTGTTCTTTGCGAATGATGCTCAAACCAACACGCCAACTTTAGTGGACGGTTTTACTCAGCAGTTATCATCACTTGAGGGTGATAAGGCTGAAGAAGTAGCGCGAATCGGTCGAATGGTGTTTGGACGTCGCGATATGATTGAAGTGGTAGAGAACTTTGCATTGCCAGTTTTGATTGCCGTTGGACAAGAAGATAAGCCACGTCCAGCATTGGAATCTTACTTAATGCACGATTGCATTACAGGCAGTGAGTTAGTGGTGATTCCTGGGGCGGGTCATATTAGTTCGCTAGAGCAGCCAGAGTTTGTTAACGCTATGCTGAAGACGTTTTTAGATAAACATCTGCTGTAAGCTCTAAAATACTGAGTATGATTGATCGACTCATACTTACGTCGCTTTAAACGTATCTCGGTTTTAAAATGGTTCGGCTTAGACATGACAGTTTAAGCCGATTTTTTTTGCCCGAGTTTTGGTTCACTGCCATCGAGTAAGCGACGAATATTCTGATGGTGACGTAGAACGATTAAGCAACACAACATGGCTACTGGCAGTGTGTATTGAGGTTTGACTAACCAAGCGTAGAAAGGCGCAAGCAACACAGTAACCAATGCCGCTAAAGAAGAATAACGAAACAAAAATGCCACCACTAACCATGTCGCCATGATCATGCCTGTTAAATCGAATCCAATTGGTGCGATGGCTCCAAGTGCGGTGGCAACGCCTTTACCGCCTTTGAAGTGGAAGAATATCGGGTACATATGACCAAGGCATGCAGCAATAGCGACAACGCCTAAAATGATCGAGTCGATATTGAGGTAGTAGCCAAGCCAGACTGGAATGGTGCCTTTAAGCATGTCACAAAGTAGCACGGCTGCCGCGGCGCCTTTACCGCCCAAGCGGAGTACATTGGTGGCCCCTGGATTGTTGGAGCCTACCGTTCTTGGATCAGGAAGTCTTAAGACTCGGCATATCAAGACCGCACTCGAAATTGAACCTAGCAAATAGGCTGCAATGATCATGATAAGTGCCAAAGGGGTCATGTTTTTCCTTAAACGGTTGTAAGCCTAACGGTGGGAAAATAATGCTCAATCCAAGAGTAATTGATATCATATCTGGAATTACACGAATAATACGTTTTTTTCCCCAATATGGGTATCCGACCTCTAAAAGGACAAGTCATGGCACTGGATAAAGTTTTCATTGAACAGCTAGAAGTAATTACAACGATCGGTGTTTACGATTGGGAACAAGAGATTAAACAAAAACTTGTACTTGATATTGAAATGGCTCATGACAACCGCCCTGCGGGAAAAAGTGACGATGTAGTCGATGCTTTGGATTATTCGACAGTGAGCACTGCGGTATTAGATCATATTGCTAATGGTCGCTTCTTATTGGTTGAACGTGTAGCAGAAGAAGTCGCTGAATTGATCATGACTCAATTCTCTGTGCCTTGGATTAAGATCCGTTTGGCTAAACCTGGCGCAGTGCCACAAGCGAAAGCTGTGGGTGTGATCATCGAACGAGGTCAGGCATGACAATAGCCTATGTTGGTGTCGGCACGAACATAGACCGCGACAAGCATGCAAGGGTGGCATGGACAGAGCTTCAATCGTTAGGGACTAACCTTAAATGCTCTAAAATCTATCACTGTGAGCCTGTGGGGTTTAAAAGCCACTCGTTTTATAACTTTGTGATAGAACTCGACACATCACTATCATTGACTGAATTTTCACAGCAACTGCGTAAGATTGAGTTTAAATGGGGTCGCTCTGAAGACGCTCATAAGCTTCAAGATCGAAAGCTCGATCTTGATATTGTGTTGTTTGGAGAGGTGGTTTCTGAGAGCGATCCAGAATTACCACGCAGTGATATCTATAAATATCCTTTTGTAACACAACCACTTTATGATCTCTGTCCTGCGAGAGTCATCCCGCAAGACGGACGAACCGTCGGTGAAATATGGCAGAAGATGCAGCAACTAGACTCGCTCTCTGTCGTAGACATAAAACTATAATTTTTAAGGTAAGTAATGAGTTATTTTGAAGCGTTTATATTGGCGTTGGTACAAGGCTTTACTGAATTTCTACCTATTTCCAGTTCAGCACACTTAATCCTTCCTTCCGCGGTATTGGGTTGGGAAGATCAAGGTTTGGCTTTTGATGTTGCAGTACATGTTGGTACGTTGGCTGCAGTGGTTATTTATTTCCGCAAAGAAGTGGTCTCTTTGTTGAGTGCGTTTTTTGGCTCGGTATTTAAGGGTGATCGCAGTAAAGAAGCGAAGTTAGCGTGGATGATCATTCTCGCAACGATCCCGGCATGTGTCTTTGGCTTGTTGATGAAAGACATTGTTGAGCTTTACTTGCGTAGCGCGTGGGTGATTGCAACGACGACGATCATTTTTGGCCTATTGCTATGGTGGGTGGATAAGAATTCAAGCCTACGTGATGACGAATACCAAGCGGGTTGGAAAAAGGCTTTGTTTATTGGCCTGGCTCAAGCAATGGCGATTATCCCGGGAACGTCTCGTTCTGGCGCAACCATTACTGCAGCGCTTTACCTTGGCTTTACTCGTGAAGCGGCAGCTCGATTTTCTTTCTTGATGTCTATTCCAATCATCACTTTGGCTGGTGGCTACTTGGGTCTTAAGTTGGTGACAAGCGGTGACCCAATCCATGTTGGCACTCTGCTAACGGGTGTTGCGGTGTCTTTCATCAGTGCTTACATCTGTATTCACTTCTTCTTGAAGCTTATTTCACGCATGGGTATGACACCATTTGTTATCTACCGCCTAATTCTAGGTTGTGGTCTGTTTGCTTTCTTAATGATGCAATAACAGACGTTGATAACAGTCTCGTCGTAAAGATTGAAATAAAAAGCCCGCTGACTCGCGGGCTTTTTAATGCGTGCTTACTAATGGAGTGAAGACTAAGTATTAGTGAGCTCTGATAATGCGTTTTCAATGGCTGCAGCTCTGCGTTTCTCTTGCTCTTCTCGAATCTCTTTACCTTGAAAACCATCGGCAATAATCGATTTAACCTCGACTTGAAGCGCCGCTTGGTAAGCCACTTCAAAACGCGCTTTCTGAGGATAAGGCTGATCTTCTAATCCTTTACGACCTGCGTGATCAGCTTGGCAGCAAAGTAATATGTTATCTAGCCTATCTGGTTTACGCCAAACATCGAACTTATTGAGAATTTTGAGGAAAGTGGCTGGTTTGAGCTCACTTGCTCGATGGATATTAGAGTGTTGCTCGCATACCAGCAGTGCTAAATCTCTAAACTCATTGGGCACTCGTACTCTTTGGCAAAGCCTTTTAATGATCTTTAAACCAGTGTGACAATGCATTTTGTGGCTTGGCCATTCTTTCTCTGGTGTGACGCCTTTGCCTAAGTCGTGCACTTGAGCAGCAAAGCGCACAGGCAATGACTGGCTTAAGAGTGCTGCTTGTCGAGCAACCATCAGAGTGTGAATCCCCGTGTCGATCTCAGGGTGCCATTTTTCAGGCTGAGGTACGCCAAATAGAGCATCAATTTCAGGTAATACAACAGCCAATGCGCCACATTCTCTTAAAACGGAAAGGAACACCTCTGGATGTGATGTACTAAGAGACTTATGCCACTCTTGCCAAACTCGTTCTGCGGTGAGGTGTGCGAGTTCACCGGATTGGACGATCTTACTCATCATATCCATGGTTTCAGGTGCAACCGTGAAGTTAAGATGGTGAAGTTTTGCTGCAAAGCGAGCGACGCGCAGCACTCGTAGAGGATCCTCTATAAACGCATCAGAAACGTGTCTTAGAATTCGATCAGAGAGATCTCTCTCGCCATGGTAAGGATCGTAAAGTTGGCCCTTGTCATCTTGAGCAATAGCGTTGATCGTCAAATCTCGACGCATCAGATCTTCTTCCAAACTTACGTCTGGCGCAAAGTAACATTCGAAGCCGGTGTAACCTGAGCCAGACTTTCTTTCGGTACGAGCCAGTGCGTGCTCTTCTTTGGTTTTTGGATGTAAGAAGACAGGGAAATCCTTCCCGACAGCGGTAAAGCCAAGGCTCTCCATCTCTTGAGGAGTACTTCCGACGACCACCCAATCTTTATCATAACTTTCAATGTTGAGCAGTTGGTCGCGTACCGCACCGCCGACGAGATAGCGTTGTAGCCCATTCTCTTTTGGTAGGCTATCGAATATTTGCAACTTATCACCTCGAAATGTTTTATCACTGCTGGACTTTACTGCAAGCAATGGTACTTTCCATTAATCGTAATTATAGGGCAGCACATGTATAAGGAATATTTTGGCTTCGTTGAGATGCCATTTTCGATTGTACCAAATTCTCGCTATTTGTTTTTGAGTCAGCGTCACCAAGAGGCGATGCAGAACCTACAAGCCGGTTTAGGCGAAGGTGGGGGCTTTGCAATGCTCACCGGTGAGGTTGGTACAGGGAAAACTACGGTCGCCAAGGCAATGCTGTCCTCTCTCGATAGTCAGACTCAAGCTGGCCTTATACTTAACCCTACATTTTCCAATACTGATTTACTTGAAGCTGTCTGCGATGAGTTTGAGGTTGAGTACCCTGAACAGGCATCGTTGAAACAATTGACTCAGGCGATTCATCACTTCTTACTCGATAGCCATGCCGAAGGCATTCAAACTTTATTGGTGATCGATGAAGCCCAACATCTCGCAGCCGATGTGCTGGAGCAGTTGCGTCTTCTGACTAATTTAGAAACTGACAGTCGTAAATTATTAAAAGTTTTGTTGGTTGGTCAGCCTGAATTACAGCAACACTTACAAACCACTCAGCTACGTCAACTAGCGCAGCGTATTACGGGGCGTTATCACTTGCTGCCACTCAATATTGAGGAAACTGGCAAGTACATCGCGTTTCGTTTGGAAACGGCGGGTGGCGAGCAGATGTTGTTTTCAAATCGCTCGGTTAAGTTAATTGCCCAATATACCCATGGCATCCCAAGGTTGATTAACTTGGTGTGTGATAAAGCGCTTCAGCTCTCTTTTCATGATGGTGAACGAGCTCCTTCGAATGACACGGTTAGCCGAGCTTGCCAACAGATCATGGCCTTTCAAGCCGAGGTCTATCACGTTGAAAAACCTCGCATGGCTTATGTGGCTCCAAAGTTAATCCAATACGCAAGTGTTGCTGTGTTAAGCATTGGTTTAGCATTCGCGACCTTTAATTTCGCGCCATCGTATATCGACTCCTGGTTATCTACTGAGCCTTTAAGCGAAGCGAGCATTGAAGCCTTTCCAACCGTTCAGCGCTCTTTAGTGGTAGGCTCACCAGAATTGGTCTTGCAACCTGAATCTTCAAAATTTGCATTACCACAACACATTCAGCAGCATTTGATGCAGGGAACCAACCGTTCTCTGGCGATTAAAGATCTCTATACTTTATGGGGTTATCAGTCTTCACTACGTGATGGCTTGTGTTTAAGTGAGCCGCAAAGTGTTTTCGTATGTGAGCAACACCAGTCCAATCTAGAGTCCTTATTAGAGCTTGGTGTGCCTGTTGTCCTTGAGTTAGATATTGAGCAAGAACCTGTGTTCGCGGTACTTTATGGTGCGTCCGAAGATTCGGTGGAATTATTAGTTAATGAAAAGCTTTTGGTAATGCCTAAGCGATCTCTAGAGCAAATATGGCAAGGTGATTATGTCGCGATTTGGAAACAGCCATTAAGAGAGACGCTTAAAGAAGGTTATCAAGGTGAGGCAGTTGCACTGCTTGATCTGTTACTTTCTGAAGTTTTGGATGATGTTGTATCTGGCAGTGATATTTTCGATAGCGAATTGAAAATGAAGGTCGAAGCCTTTCAAATTTGGCAAGGGATGTCGGTAGATGGTATCGCTGGAAAACGCACGCTAGCAAGACTTCAAAGGTTAGCTCAACTCGATTCTCCTAAGCTGATGTCACTGGATGGAGGTGCAAGCTAATGTCACGCATTATGCACGAGCTTAAACAATCTGAGCTTAGAGGTTATCAAAGTCATCATGTACCGAACTCTGCAATGGCGATCAGTAAAAAGAAAGGTTCCTCGGTTGCTATGGGCTTACTCTTTATGTTGGTTCCTTCCCTGATAGTGGGTGGAACTTTAGCTTATCAATCGTATAACGACCAACAACAGTCACCATCAGCAAAGCAACCCGTTGACGTCGTGCAACTAGAACAGGCACCTCAACCAGACGTTGAAGTTGAAATAGCTGAGGCTGGTACGCAAAGTGTGGATACTGCGTCAGAAGGAGTTAAAAACAAAGCGTTGTTTGCTGTTCGTGCTGCTCCGGTAAGTCAGACATTAGCAGCACTGCCACGCCAAGCGGTTTATGCACAGATTGACTCAGATAGCGGCAATCGTGCTGGTGGCTCAAACGTGATTGCGGCAAACGCAGACAACCATACACAAGCGACAGCCAGCTCTGATTCATCAACGGTGCAATCATCAGCTCAACCTACAGCGAGCGATGAGAGCCGTGATTTGCAATCGGACAGTGATTTACTGCAAGGGCTAGACTTCAGTGAACTGCCTCCTGATCTGGCGTTGAAGCTTGAATCGATTATGGGAGAGCAGCAAGACGCGCCCGAACCAATGGATTCAAGACCAGCAACACAAACGGAATCTCAGACAATAGAACTCGAGTCTCATAGCAATAGCTTATCTGGAGTGTTACCCAAGTTAGATCTACAAACTCACATGTACTCAAGCAGTGAAACGAAGCGTTGGGTCAAAGTGAATGGCCAAGAAGTGGCGCAAGGAGACTGGATAGGACAGGACATTCAGTTGCTTGAGATTAAACCTCAATCGATAGTGATTGAATTCAATCAGCAGAAGATAGAAATTCCCGCGCTGTATGAATGGAAAGGCTAGCGAGTTCTAAAAGCATCTAGATAAAAGGCAAATAAAAAGGAGCACCTTGGTGCTCCTTTTTGATATTCGATACTGAATTTACTTTGATTCACGTACAACACGAGAAATCGACAAACGAATCGCTTACGCCCAGCCGTTTGGTGACTTTCTACGACGAGGCATAATGTGTGGTAGGACAAGGCCCAGAAGTAGACCAATACCAGCAACACCACCACCGTACATGAAGTACTTCAATAGTAGATCATCTTTTTGAGTGTCTAGTTTAGCGCGTAGTTCACGGTTCTCTGTTTGAGAGCTCGTTAGCTGTTGGCTAATTTCACTGTAGTTCTGTTCTAGTTCAGCAATCTGCTTGTTACGAGACTCTAGAGAGCTCGCTAGGCCTGCTTTTTCGCTGTCAGCACTCTGACGAGCATTCGCTAGCTTGCCTTTTACTTCAGCGAGTTCTTTTTCTAGCTTAGGCATGCGCAGTGCCATGCTTTCTTGTGTGCTTACAAACTTACTTTCAACCCAACCTTTACGGCCACGGCTGTCTTGAACCTGGGTGTAACCCGTGCTCTTGTTCGTTTGTAAGTAGGTAATCTTCTCACCAGCGTCAACACTACCGATGATACGGAACGTATTGTTTGGGCCAGAATGCATATAAGTAAATAGTTTGTCAGCAATATAACGGTCTTGTGCAAAGGCAGCTGGAGCCGCAAGCATTGCGAACAAAACTAAGCTAATCAGTTTTTTCACAGTAAATCCCTTAACGATTCAAATTGGGTAGGCGTATGAGTCAGCCTCAATCCACAAATAATATTTAGTTTCTTTATGCGGTGCAACAAAGAAGGGAGGCAAAGCCTCCCTTTCTGTGCGTTTGAGTCAATAATGACATGGCATTTACATATCGTTACTGAAGCTCACAGTATTCTGACGCTAGTATTCACTAACGAAATCGCTATTACACGCTAAACACAGCCTGAATTGCGTAGAAGAATACAACAGCAAGCAGAGCACCTGCTGGTAGCGTTACAATCCAAGATGCAACGATGTTACGTACAACACCTAAATTCAGCGCCGCGATACCACGAGCAAAACCTACACCCAGAACCGCACCAACTAATGTTTGTGTGGTTGAGATTGGAAGACCAGTACCAGAAGCCAATACAACTGTACATGCTGTCGCTAGTTGAGCTGCAAAGCCACGGCTAGGTGTTAGTTCTGTAATACCAGTACCTACGGTTGCCATTACTTTATGGCCCATGGTCGCAAGACCAACAACGATACCAATACCACCTAGAGGAAGAATCCACCATGCGATGGTGCTCTTACCTGAGATTTCACCCATGTGCTCAACCGTTGAAACAACCGCTGATAGTGGGCCAATCGCGTTTGCTACATCGTTTGAACCGTGTGCAAATGCCATCGCACAAGCTGTGATAACCATTAGTACGCTGAAGATGCCTTCTACGCCAGTAAAGCCATGGTCTTCTTCGCGGTTAGCAAATTTCTTCTGAATGTATAGGTAGCCGCCGACCATGATCAGGCCAGATACGCCAGCAGACCACATCCACGCTTCAGAGTTGCTTAGGTGAAGACCTACGTGCTTAAGACCTTTCTTGATCGTTACAAGTGCAATGACCATTGTGGTAATGAACATGTATACAGGTACAAAACGTTTCGCATTGAATAGCGGGTTTTCTGTATCGAATATCAGTCGTTGAGCACTGACAAAGATGAGATAGGCGAAAATACCGGAAATCAACGGTGTGACAATCCAACTACCAACAATACCTTGAACACTGTTCCAGTCTACTGCTTCTGTACCTACAGACACACACGCAAAACCGATGATTGCACCGATGATTGAGTGAGTTGTTGATACTGGCCAGCCCATGTATGACGCTAGAAGTAGCCATGTACCAGCAGCAAGTAGTGCAGACATCATGCCGTAAACAAGTACGTCAGGTTGGTCTGCGAAAAGAGATGTTTCGATAACACCTTTACGGATTGTGTCAGTTACTTCGCCGCCCGCAAGGTAAGCACCTGCGAATTCAAAGATCATTGCGATAATGATCGCTTGTTTTACGGTTAGAGCTTTAGAGCCTACTGAGGTGCCCATTGCGTTCGCAACGTCATTTGCACCAATACCAATAGCCATCAAGAAACCGAAAGCTGCTGCAACAATAATCAGGACAGTGCCGTAGTTAGCAAGGATATCCATCGTAATACCTAGTTGTTTGATAACAAGCGGAACAAATTTAGACGCAAAAAACCGCTCAGCGAGAGAAATACTCAGCGCATAAGTGGTTTGTTCAAAAAATGCTCTTCGTTATATGGTTAACGTATGATTTAAGATCGAGAAAGCATTACTTCAAGACGAGCGCCTACACGCTGTGCTTGATCTGCAATACCACCGACCCATTCAAGAATCTTGTATAAGAACATGATATCAACTGGATTCAGATCGCCTTCAATCGCCATTAGTTGTTGGCGTAGTTCGATCTGCATCGCATCCGTGTCATCTTCAATTACATCTAATTGATGAATCATTTCAGCAACGAGAGTTACTTCACGGCCTTTAAAGCCAGTCTCAAGTAATTCGTCTAATTCATTGATTACGTTTTGTGCTTGGTTCGCTGCATCTAAACAACGTTTAACGTAAGCGATGAAGTTTTCTTGCATAGGAGCAGGAATGACAAGTTGTCGACCATATACACGGCCAGCAATGTCTTTCGCTAGGTTTGCGAGTTTGTCTTGTTGCGTTAATAGCTCCAACATGTCGGTGCGATCAACTGGCATAAACAAACCACGAGGAAGTTTAAGGCGAATTTCACGTTTTAGTACGTCAGCTTCTTTCTCAAGGTGAGAAATTTGAGCTCGAATTTCTGATGCTTTTTCCCAGTCACCTTTTGAAGAAACTTCAAAGAAATTAACCAGGTGAGAACAACATTCGTTCACGCATACTACGTGACGCTGCAAAGGTTTAATTGGGGACTTTGCAAATAACCCCATAATTGTATTTACTGGCATGGTCATCCAACCTAATAAATAATAACCTTAAAACAACATACACCATATTCATGGTGAAATGTTAAGCGATGGCTACAAAGTCGCGCATGTTAACCTAATCAATGTCTCATTAAAACTGTTTTAGATCATCATAAGGGCGATATTTCTGACTTGCTGACTTTTGAAATTGGCAATATCCTGTCCCTATCTTCACAGAAAGGTATAACTATGGAAACCGAGATAGAACTGAAGTTTTTTGTTTCGCCTGATTTTTCAGAGACTTTACGCAATAAAATTGCTGAAACTAAAGTACTTCAGCACAGTTGTCGAGAGCTAGGTAACATCTACTTTGACACACCTGACAACTGGCTACGTAAGCACGATACAGGCTTGCGCATTCGACGCTTTGATGACGTATTTGTACAAACCGTAAAGACCGCTGGTCGTGTGGTCGCTGGCCTGCACCAAAGGCCTGAATACAATGCTGAGCATGACAGCAACGAACCCAAGTTATCTTTACATCCAGAAGACATTTGGCCTGAGGGTAAAGATATTGAAACGTTGCAAGCTGAGCTGACGCCTCTATTTTCTACTAACTTCACGCGCGAGCAGTGGTTGATTGGTATGCCTGATGGTAGCCAAGTCGAGGTTGCGTTTGACCAAGGCTTTGTTGAATCCGGTGAGCTGCAAGAACCCATTTGTGAAGTTGAGTTAGAACTTAAATCTGGTCAAACGGATGCGCTGTTTACACTTTCTCGTCAATTTTGCGAGCAAGGAGGCATGCGCCTGGGTAACCTTAGCAAAGCGGCTAAGGGGTATCGTCTTGCCCAAGGTTATCAAGGGGATGAAGTCACTCCTTTGACCTTAGTTGATACTAGCAAAAGTGATACTGTTGAATCGTGTTTCATTCAATCTTTAGAGCACGCTCTCGCTCATTGGCATTATCACGAACAGATTTTCACGGAACGCCAATCGATTGAAGCGTTACATGAGATCAGTCATTCGCTGAGTTTCATTCGTCAAACTTTCACCATTTATGGCGGTATCGTGCCACGCCGTGCGAGTGCTATTCTGCGTCAAGAGTTGAAGTGGCTTGAGCAAGAACTCGATTGGCTTAAGATCTATGACCATTTCGAGGATTTACTTGAAGACAAAGGCCATGTGCTGCGCAAATTGGACGCACGTAAATTCTTGGTAGCTGAGCTTAAAGAAATGCAAGATCAGCTTCCTGATCGTGAAGACTTACTCACTTTGCTAAGTTCGGCACGTTACACTGGTTTATTATTGGATTTGAGCCGCTGGATCTTGTCTCGTGGCTGGCAGCCGTTTCTTGATGATAAAGCGCGTGAGCAAATGGAACGTGGTATTGAATGGTTTTCAGTGCAGCAACTCGATCGAACGTGGGCAGAGTTGATGGAAGCCTTCCCACCAGAACGTGTCATGACCAGCCAAGCGTATATTGATCAGCAATACCGTTTGATGCGAAACCTATATTCTGGCGTTGGTTTCGCGAGTTTGTATGATGACGCTGAACGAAACAGCTTCCGCTTGCCATGGGCCGATATGGTGCAAGGCATTGATGACTTGCTAGCACTTAAAACATTAGAGCCTTTGACTGAGAAGCTGGAAGGCGACGAGAAGGTTCAGCTAGAGCGTTGGTTGGCTCGCCAAGAAGTGTCTATTCTGCATGCGATGGAGCAGACGCGCCAAATCAGTGTTGAGGTTGAGCCGTACTGGCAAGACTAAACCCAATACCGGTATCAATATTAATATGAATTTGAAAATAGGGCCTCGGCCCTATTTTTTTGTTTGTTGCTCGAGCTTTTCTAGTCGCTCTAGTATTTTTTGTTGTTGCTCTATGATCTTTTCAAGGTGCTTCTCTTTGTTTTCTGCTCGTTTATTTTCATGGTGAGTTGGAGAGGTGATCAAAGAAGTAATCAAGCCTGAAATCATACCGAACACACCCACACCACAGATGATCACCAGAGAGGCAACTAATTTGCCTGAGCTCGTCACAGGATAATGGTCACCGTATCCTACAGTACTGATGGTAACAAAAGCCCACCATAAAGCATCTTGGCCAGTGGTAATGTTGGCATTGGGATCTTTGTGCTCCAAGAGCAGGATAGTGCCTGCACCTATGGTCAATAAAATAACCAGCAGTAGAATGATTGAGGCGAGCGTGGTCTCTCTTCGATTACGAAAGAGCTCTCTGAAAACCCGTTTACCTGACCGCAAAACGAGAATGACACGCAGGATTTGAAAAATGCGAGCGAAACGAAGAGGTTCGATCATTGGGAGACTTGCTAAGAAATCGATCCAGTGTACTTTTAGATATTCTTTCTTGTTTTGTGATCTGAATAGATCAATTGTGAGCTGAAAAAGAAAAACACTACAGATTACAAAATCGAGGCCGATAAGGACTTGTTTTGATTCTTTATCAATCGGTGCAAACAATAAGCCTGAGATCACAAATAACGCTAAGAAAGAGAGAATCAGTGATAATAAGCTCATCGGCTTGGTTGCGTCTTTGGTACTATTCAACATTCATACGAGGCTCAAAATAAATCGCGACTTTGACTGACATAGCCACCTCGCGGATATAGAAGCCATCAATATATAAGAATTAATGGAGAACTGACAATGACTAAACTGTCATTCAAGCCGTGGGAAAGGGTAATCTCTGACGTTCGTCTCGTTCCGAAAATGGTCATGCTGATGATATTCAGCACTATTTTGATCATTTCAAAACAGCTATGGGACGCAAGTACGTTTTATGATTCATTGCTTGCAGTAACGAACAATGCGCAGGTTGCTCAGCAGCACTATGAGACTTATCTAGTTCAAGTCGCATGGCAAACCGCTTTAATGATCGTCGTGTTTGTGGTTCTCTTATTAGCTGCCGCTCGCGTGATGTTGCGTCAAACCCAGTACCTAAACGATGCTATTAAAACCATGGCCGATAAGAACTTATCAGTACCGATTGAAATGGACTGTAAAGATGAATACGGTGATGTGGCACGCGAGCTTGAAAAAACTCGTGTTCAATTGAATGACATGATTAAAACTCAAGTGGCATCTTCAGACGAGCTATTCGCTTTGACCGAAGTGATGACCATAAGCATGTCTGAAACCAAAGATTCTGCTCAAGAAGAGTTCAACGAAATCGACCAGCTAGCAACTGCAATGAGTGAGATGACATCTACCGTGCAAACCGTAGCCGAGCATGCACAAAGTGCTTCTTCATTGACTGAGCAGGCTTCAGGCCAAGCTCTGACTGGTCAAAAGTTCGTTCAAGGTTCTGTTTCCAAGATGAGTGAGTTGTCTTCAGATATCGCAGCCTCTGCTGCTGCGGTAAACCAAGTTGAAGAGCGCGTTGACTCAATTGGTAGCGTTGTGGGCACTATCCAAGGCATTTCAGAGCAAACTAACCTACTGGCACTGAACGCAGCGATAGAAGCAGCGCGTGCGGGTGAAGCTGGACGCGGTTTTGCGGTTGTTGCCGATGAGGTTCGTAACCTTGCGCAGCGTACTCAACAAGCAACAGTAGAAATCCAAGACATGATCAGTCACCTACAAAGCAGCGCTAACTCTGCGGTAGAACTGATGGAAAAAAGCGTGGTGGAAGCGGCTGAAGGTGTTGAACTTGTTACTAATGCTGGGTCTGAACTCGATGGTATCGTGAGCCAAGTAAATCAGATTAATGATATGAACTTCCAAATTGCAACGGCTGCGGGGCAGCAGAGCAGCGTAGCGGAAGAGATGAGTGTCAACCTCACCAATGTTCGTGAGTTGGTTGAAGCATCTGTAGTTGTCGTTGGTGAGCTTCTTGAAACATCTCAGATCATGGAAACCAACGCGCAAGAACTGGACGGTAAGATTAAGCAGTTTAAGGTGTAAATTTTAGGTTCTAGCCTTTGTTCTCAGGGGGATATCCCTAGAGGTTTATTACGATAGACGAAGGCACTACTCGATAAGTTAACTGATAAAACGCCCACATTGCTAATGTGGGCGTTTTTTATTGGCGTAACTTTGGTATAACTTACTTTTGTTTTTCTAAACAGTCATTGAAACTCGTCTACTAGAACTCTTTATTAAAAACAAAACTGATTTTTCGGCTCGCAGCTAACACAAGGAAGAAACATGCCATTGCCTTCTCAACTCGTCACTCATTCCCAGCCTGCTTTTGAGCAATTGTTAGAGCACCAAAGTCAAGCTATTAGTACTTGGCCCGAGCCACTTATTGACGATCTTAAGCGTGTATTGGGCTTGAGTTGTTTTGTGGGTGATTGCTTACAACGAGACACGATACTATCCAGTACTTTACCTGATATGTTGGCATGCGAAGATCGTGCTGAAGGGTATCGTGAGCGATTGGCCGAGTTGCTTTCTGGTTGCACGGATGAAATGAGTGGCCAACGTGTGTTACGCCAATTCCGTAATCGAGAAATGACCTACATTGCGTGGCGCGATTTTATGGGGGCGTGGGAGCTAGAGCAGAGTCTAAACCATCTATCGATGTTGGCTGAGGCGATGATCTTCGAAACCTACCAATGGCAGTACGATATTTGTTGTAAAGAGTGGGGTACACCTTGCAATGAGCAAGGTGAAGCGCAGCCAATGTTGATCATTGGCATGGGCAAGCTCGGTGGTGGTGAGCTTAACTTCTCTTCTGATATCGATCTGATTTTTACCTACCCTGAGAATGGCGAAACCCAAGGAGCAAGACGCAGCATTGCCAACGCGCAATTTTTCACGCGTTTAGGGCAACGTATTATCAAAGCGTTGGATCAACAAACCTTTGATGGATTCTGTTACCGAGTCGACATGCGCCTTCGCCCGTTTGGTGAGAGTGGCCCATTGGTCATGAGTTACGCGGCTTTGGAAGATTACTACCAAGAACAAGGTCGTGATTGGGAACGCTACGCGATGGTGAAAGCACGGGTGATGGGCAGCGAAATGTACCCTGAATACCAAGAGCTTCGCCAAATGTTGCGTCCATTTGTGTTCCGTCGTTATATCGATTTCAGTGCGATTCAATCTCTGCGCCGTATGAAATCAATGATCAGCAGCGAAGTACGCCGCCGTGGCCTTTCAAACAATATCAAGCTTGGTTCTGGTGGTATTCGCGAAGTTGAGTTTATAGCCCAAGTCTTCCAATTGATTCGTGGTGGACGCGAACCAAGCCTTCGTGGCCGAGGATTATTAGAAACCTTGAGTGCGATTGAGTCACTTAACCTTCTGGAAGCTCAAGAGGTGGGACATTTACGTGAAGCTTACCTGTTTTTACGCCGCCTAGAAAACCTATTACAAGCGATGGCCGATAAGCAAACTCAAACCCTACCCGATGGTGAATTCGAACAGTTACAGCTAGCCGTCGCCATGCAGTTTTCCGATTGGGATGGTTTGATTGATGCGACCCGTGCTCATATGGCAAATGTACATACGGTATTTGAAGACTTGATTGGGGTCGATGAAGAAGATGCGAACCCAATCGCGAGCCACTTTAGCGAGTTGTGGGATATGGCCCATAAACCCGATGTAATTGAGCACGTGTTGGAACACGATATTGCGGTCGCGAGCCCGCCTGATGCGGCGAAAACGATCATTCAGTTTAAAGCCGATTTGGCTAAAAAGACCCTTGGCCCTCGTGGGCGGGAAGTCCTGAATCGTTTAATGCCTAAAGTATTTCAAGCTTTATATACGAATAAAGACGCCGAGTTTGGTTTGTCGCGAGTGCTACATTTACTGCAAAAAATAGTGACGCGTACCACTTACCTTGAGCTATTGGATGAACACCCAGCAGCGCTGACTCAGTTAGTTCGCTTATGTACAGCAAGCCCGATGATCTCGGAACAACTGGGTCGCTATCCTATTCTGCTGGATGAACTTATCGATCCTCAGCAACTTTATAACCCTGTGCCATTGGAATCTTACAAGACGGAGCTGCGTGATTACCTTGCTCGTATCCCAGAAGATGATATGGAGCAGCAGATGGAAGGTCTGCGTCAGTTTAAGCAGACTTGCATTCTCCGTATCGCAGCGGCTGATATTGCAGGTGTGCTTCCGGTGATGAAGGTCAGTGACCACCTGACGTATTTGGCTGAAGCGATAGTAGAAGCTGGTGTTAACCAAGCTTGGTTGCAGGTCTCGGCTAAGTTTGGCGAACCTACCCATGTCAAAGATCGCGAAGGGCGTGGTTTTGCGGTGGTTGGTTATGGAAAAGTTGGTGGTTGGGAGCTTGGATACAACTCCGACCTCGATATTGTGTTCATACACGATTGCCCGGTACACATCTATACTGATGGCAAAAAAGAGATAGATGGACGCCAGTTTTACCTAAGGTTGGCGCAGCGAATTATTCATATTTTCTCGACCAGAACGGCTTCTGGAATTTTATACGAGGTCGATACTCGCCTACGACCTTCAGGTGTCTCTGGCTTGCTTGTGAGCCCTACAGATGCTTTTGATGAGTATCAGCACAATGACGCGTGGACATGGGAGCACCAAGCGCTCACTCGTGCTCGTATGATTTACGGTGATGACTTATTGGCATCTGCGTTTAACAAAACTCGGCATGAGGTTTTGTGCTTGCCACGAGATGAGGCAACACTCAAAAAGTCAGTTGTCGATATGCGTGAAAAAATGCGTGGTCATTTAGGTGGCAAAAAAGTCGACCGGTTCATGCTGAAACAAGATGCTGGTGGTATCACTGATATTGAGTTTTTGGCGCAATATTTAGTACTTAGATACAGCAACGAGAAACCTAAGCTTACTCGTTGGTGTGACAATGTGAGAATCTTTGAAAGCTTGTTGTCGCAAGGAATAATGGGCGAGCAACAAGGTATGGCATTGACCAATGCGTACACCACATTAAGGGATGAAATCCACCACCGTAATCTACTTAACCTTGATGCGGATGTGGCGATCGATAAGTTTGAAATGGAAAGAGAGCATGTCGTGCAAGCATGGAAGCAGTGGATGGAAGCGTAACCCAGCCATTGCGTAGTGGCTGCTGTGTCTATCTTGATAAGCTTTTACCCATTTATCTATAGTTTAGCCACTGTAATCAGTGTGCTAGACTCTAGCCAGATTTGATTTTTGGAGATCAATAATGAAACCAATTCTACCTGACTACAGCCAATCAGGTGTTCTTATTGTCGGTGACGTCATGCTTGATCGTTACTGGTATGGCCCAACTGGCCGTATTTCACCTGAAGCACCTGTGCCCGTTGTTAAAGTAGAAAATAACGAAGAGCGTCCAGGTGGTGCTGCCAACGTAGCAATGAATATTGCGTCTCTCGGTGGTCACGCTCATGTTGTTGGTTTAACTGGCAAAGATGAGCCTGCTGAGGTGTTAAAAAATACCTTAGGCGCACTAAAGGTTAAATGTGATTTCGTTGAGTTAGAAGATTACCCAACCATTACTAAATTGCGTGTAATGAGCCGTGGTCAGCAGCTGATCCGTCTTGATTTTGAAGACAAGTTTGAGAATACAGACCCTGAGCTTATTTTGTCTCGCATGGAGCAAGCGCTTCCAAATGTACGTTCGGTCATTCTTTCTGATTACGCGAAAGGTGCGTTAGAGCATGTGCAAAGTTTTATTCAAAAAGCTCGTGCGGCAAAGGTTCCGGTATTTATCGACCCGAAAGGTGCTGATTTAGAACGCTACCGTGGTGCGACTTTGCTTACGCCAAATATGTCTGAGTTCGAGTTGGTTGCAGGTAAGGTTAAATCGGAAGAAGATCTTATCGAGAAAGGCATCGCCTTAATCGAAAAATACGACTTTGAAGCCTTGTTAGTGACTCGTAGTGAGCATGGCATGACCTTACTTCGTAAAGGGCAGGCGCCATTCCATTTGCCGACTCAAGCGAAAGAAGTGTATGACGTGACCGGTGCGGGCGATACGGTTATCTCAGTATTGGCTGCTTCGGTGGCTGCGGGCAAACCTCTAGATGAAGCGTGTGCACTCGCGAATGCGGCGGCTGGTGTGGTAGTTGGCAAACTTGGTACATCGACACTGTCTACAATTGAGTTAGCGGAAGCGATTCACGGAAGCCAAGATACCGATTACGGCGTGATCTCTGAAGCGGCATTAGTTGAAGCGGTGAAACGTGCTCGTGCGAAAGGTGAGAAAGTGGTTATGACTAATGGTTGCTTTGATATTCTGCATGCCGGACATGTTTCTTACATGAACCATGCCGCTGAGTTGGGTGACCGTTTGATCGTTGCCGTTAATACTGATGAGTCAGTGAAACGCTTGAAAGGCCCAGGTCGTCCAGTGAACCCAACCGATCGTCGTATGGCGGTATTGGCTGGTTTAGGTGCGGTTGATTGGGTTGTTCCGTTTTCTGAAGATACGCCTCAACGTTTGATCTCTGAAGTATTGCCAAGCATTTTGGTAAAAGGCGGGGATTATAAACCTGAAGATATCGCTGGCGGTGCGGAAGTGATTGCGGCTGGTGGCGAAGTTAAAGTACTTAACTTTGAAGATGGTTGCTCTACAACTGAAATTATCAAAGCGATTAAAGGTGGTCGAGGTTAACCCTTCGCCTTCGAGTATAAAACCTTTAGCCTCAAGCTCATAGTCAGATTGTAAATCTAACTTTTGATAGATAATAAAAATGCCGCTCAATGAGCGGCATTTTTGTAACGGTAATCTAGTCGCTTTATTAAAGACTTTGATTAGAGTCTTTAACTAGGATTTAAGAATTACTTGCTTGCTACTTTTAGACCTGCGTTTACATCAACGATGTCTTGTTCGCTTAGTGTACCAACCGCTTGACGAAGCTGAAGAACACTTAGGATGTAGTTGTAACGAGCATCTGAAAGGTTTTTGTTCGCATCGTATAGACGGCGAGTCGAATCTAGTACGTCAACGATAGTACGAGTACCCACATCAAAACCAGCTTCTGTTGCTTCTAGAGCAGACTGAGCTGAAACAACAGACTGTTCGTAAGCGCGTAGAGCACCAATAGAAGCTGTGATGTTGTTGTTGAAGGCACGTACGTCTTTTACAACGCTACGGTAAGTTGCTTCTAGATCTTCACTTGCTGCAACGTAGTTGTATTCAGCCTGTTTAGTCAAAGAAGTTGTGCTACCACCCGTATATAGAGGTACCACTAAGTTCAAGCCTAGGTTTAGGTTATCTTGATCATAATCAGTTGAGCTGTTTGATTGATCTGTAAGAGCGTAACTACCATCAAGAGTTAGGCTAGGTAGATGACCAGAGCTTGCTAGGGAGATGTTATCTTTTGCTACGTCTTGAGAGATACGAGCAGCAAGTAGACTAAGGTTCTTTTGCTCAGCTTGTTCAACCAGTGCAATCGCAGACTCAGAAGATTTGCTTGCTGAGAAACGGTCAGTGTCTAGGATGCTTAGGTTAGAGTGTTCTTGACCAGTAATCTCACGTAGACCTTCGTAGTTATTAATCAGAGTGTTCTCTGCTAAAACTTCATCAGCTAAAACAGCATCGTATTGAGCTTGCGCATCATGTACATCGGTGATTGCTGAAAGACCTACTTCAAAGCGCTGTTTTGTTTGCTCTAGTTGGCGAGCAACCGCTGCTTTTTCTGCACGAACGAACTCTAGGTTATCTTGAGCACGCAGTACTTCGAAGTATGCTGTTGCTACACGCAGGATCAAAGCTTGTTGCTCTGCTGCATACGCTGAATCAGCCTGACGAGCGGTTTTCTCTGCTGTATCTAACGTGATCCATGAAGAGCGTTGATAAAGTTCTTGAGTGAAGCCGATCGCTGCTCCCCAAGTGTTATTATCAATACTTGAGCTACCTGAACCAGAAGTATCTCTGTCACCACGGTTAATATCGTAGTTCGCTGTTAGGTTAATTTGTGGTAGCAAATCACTACGGCTTGACGTTACTGCTTCAAAAGCGGCATCGCGCTGCGCTGCTGAACGAAGAAGTTGTGGATCGTTCTGTTTTGCTTGGTCGTAAACTTCAGCTAGCGTATCAGCGAAAGCTGACGAACTCAGGCTGCCAATTGCTGCACTGATAAATAGTGGAAGCAGTTTTTTCATTTTCCTATTCCTGCCTTTAATAGAATTTTCTCTGAAAGAGTTTAACCCAGTTTGATGGTAATTTACTCGAAACTTTGCACTTTTTTACATTTAACTGTCCACTTGTGCAATATTTATTTTTTAAAACTTAACTTTAATTATAAAATTTATACAAAAAGTTGAACCTTATCCTTGGTAGTTAACTCGGACAATGAGTAAACTATAAAGATCACTTAGTGAGGTACCAAATGCAACAGTATGATAATCAACGACACGAGTTTACTCCTCAAGATGTGGAAATAGTCTCAAAAGAGACGCTGTTTCGTGGTTTTTTCAAAATGGTTAAATACACATTTAAACATAAGCTGTTTGAGGGGGGCTGGAGCCAACCTATAGAACGCGAGATGTTTGAACGTGGTCATGCTGCCGCTTTGTTACCTTATGATCCTATTCGTGACGAAGTGGTGATCGTAGAACAGATCCGTGTCGGCGCTCTAGAGCATGAGAACCCTTGGCAATATGAAATTGTGGCCGGGATCATTGATACGAACGAATCATCACAAGATGTTGCTCGTCGTGAAGCGATGGAAGAAGCGGGCGTTGAAGTCGGATCTGTATTGCCTATCACTTCGTATTACCCTTCATCTGGCGGTTGTTCAGAAAAGCTCGACGTCTTTGTTGGTTGTGTTGATACAACCACAGCAAAAGGTGTACACGGTTTAGATTACGAAGGTGAAGATATTCGCGTACAAGTGATGACTCGCGATGCGGCTTATCAGTTAGTAAAAGAGGGTGTGTTTGAAAATGGGGCCACAATTATTGCGCTGCAGTGGCTACAATTGAACTACCAAGAATTACAGTCAGAGTGGATAGATTAACGTTATGCCAAATATAGCAGTCAAGAAACCGTATCATGTTGATCTTGCTGAACTGATGCGAGTTTACGAGACTAACTATGCCAAGCTTAACGCTCTGTTACCGGTAGGGCATGAGGTTGGTGATGTTCGCTGTTACCAAGCCGTTAATATGGTGTATCAATTGACAGTGAATGAGGTCACAAAATACACCACATTAATAGACATATGTCAGAGTGACGAGACGCCAGTGTTTCCTTTGCCAAAAATGTCTGTCAGGCTATATCACGACGCTCGAGTTGCAGAAGTGTGCGCTAGCGGGGATTTTTCACGAGTCAAAGCGAAATATGACTATCCCAACACTAAGCTTCTGCAAAAGGATGAGAAATTTCAGTTGAACAAATTTCTTGGAGAATGGTTAACGTTTTGTTTAAAAACGGGTATCAGCCGTTCGCCAATTCCTTTTTAATTGAGCCCCATTGTAAAAACACTTTAAAGTTTAAACAGTAACGTATCTGGATTTGGTATTTTGGAATTATCACACACTTCAAAATTTGATGAGAGCAGTATTAAGCTTGTACAGCTAACGGACACGCATTTGTTTGCGCCGAGCAATGGCAGCTTATTAAGCATCAATACTCAAGATAGCTTTCGTGCTGTAGTTGATGGCATTGTTAACCAAGGCTTCGATTATGAGGCGATCTTGGCGACGGGTGATATCTCTCAAGATCACAGTGCTGAGTCGTATCAAAAATTTGAATCAGGTATTCAACCTCTGGAAAAGCCATGTTATTGGTTGCCAGGAAACCATGATTTCAAGCCTAATATGGGCAGTGTCTTACCATCACCTCAAATACAGTGCGTTGACCATGTCTTACTGGGTGATAACTGGCAGATGGTGATGCTGGACTCGCAAGTGGTTGGTGTGCCTCATGGGCGTCTAAGCGATCAACAACTTGATCTGTTAGAACAAAAATTGATCGAATTCCCTGAGCGTAATACCTTGGTTTTACTGCACCACCACCCGTTATTAGTGGGCAGCGCATGGCTGGATCAACATAACCTAAAAGATGCGGATCAATTTTGGGATGTGGTTCAGCAGCATACCAATGTCAAAGCGGTACTGTGTGGCCACGTTCATCAAGACATGAATCGAGATCATCATGGTGTGCAAGTCATGGCAACCCCGTCGACTTGTGTGCAATTCAAACCTAATTCAGATGACTTTGCCGTTGATACATTGTCTCCGGGTTGGAGAGAGATTGAATTACATCAAGATGGCACAGTAAGCACTCAAGTGCGCCGCTTGCCTAATGGGCAGTTCTTACCTGATTTTGAAGCGGGTGGTTATTGATGTTAGTGATTATTGTTGTAGGAGGCTATTAATGTCCGGTTCTAATCAGCAAGTCGCTAAGCCATCATTGCTTCTCTATATTCATGGGTTTAACAGTTCATCTCGTTCTCATAAAGCGAATGTGATGGCTAATTACTGTGCGGAGCATCGGGCTGATATCAAAGTCGTCACTCCTCAACTGCCGAGTTTCCCTCAGCAAGCGGCACTTCATCTGCAACAGCTGGTGGAACAATATAAAGAGCAATATCAGATTGCATTGGTCGGTAGCTCATTGGGTGGCTATCTTTCAACATGGCTGAATAGTCATTATGGTTTTAAAGCGGTTGTTGTAAATCCAGCAGTGAAGCCGTATGAGCTTCTTGCCGACTATTTGGGTGAACAAGTAAACCCATACACACATGAGCGATATGTACTGGAAACAAAGCATATTGATGAACTGAAGGCGTTAGAGGTTCCGGCTCTTTCTCAGCCGAGTGATTTCTGGTTACTTCAGCAAACGGAAGATGAAGTTCTGGATTATCGACAAGCTGTCGAAAAGTACCAAGGTGCAACACAAACAATAGAAAAGGGTGGGGATCATAGCTTTGTTGATTTTGAGCGTTACCCACAACAAATCATTACTTTTTTAGATTTATAACCTGTTCCATTAACTGAGTAATTTTCTCTTGTTTGTCTGTTATTTCATCTATCAATGGTGAAATATCATAGTTTGATGTCTTAGTTTTTGAACTAGCTTGACATCATTACTCAGCTTCCAGACTATATTCCCCAATATTTCGCTCATTCGCTCTACTATGACGGTTCATAGTAATGATTCTGCTTTAGTGAAACTAGAGCCAGCGAACTGACGCAAACTTTTTGAGTAAACTCCGTATTATGACTGAACAATATAATGCAAAAGACCTCGAGGTACTTGAAGGTCTCGATCCGGTGCGACACCGCCCGGGAATGTATACCGAGACAGAAAGACCCAACCACCTTGCCCAAGAAGTCATTGATAACTCGGTCGATGAAGCATTAGCGGGACACGCTAAGAAAATCAAAGTTGTGCTTCATGCTGACCAATCGTTAGAAGTTACCGATGATGGCCGTGGTATGCCTGTTGATATCCACCCTGAAAAAGGGATCTCAGGTGTTGAGCTGATTTTAACTAAGCTCCACTCTGGCGGTAAATTCTCAAACAACAACTACAAGTTTTCTGGTGGTTTGCACGGTGTAGGTATCTCGGTCGTAAACGCGCTGTCAAAACGTGTTGAAGTAACGGTTCGTCGTGATGGTCAAGTGCATGAGATCGCCCTTGAAGGTGGTCATGCTGTTACTGACCTGACAGCGACAGGAACTTGTGGTCACCGCAATACTGGTACTACGGTGCATTTCTGGCCGGATCCAAAGTATTTCGATAGCTCTAAATTTTCGACACTTCGTCTTATCAATAACCTACGAGCAAAAGCGGTACTTTGCCCTGGTTTAGAAATTACCTTTGTTGATAAAGTTGGTGGTGAAGAGCATAAATGGTTCTATGAAGATGGTCTAAAAGACTATCTAGCTGAGGGCGTAAAAGGTTACACCTTATTGCCTGAAGACCCATATGTTGGTGAGTTCGTTGCTGAAACGGAAATGGCTAACTGGGCAATCATTTGGCAGCCAGAAGGCGGTGATATGATCACCGAGAGTTACGTGAACTTAGTACCAACCAAGCAAGGTGGTACGCACGTAAATGGTCTTCGTCAAGGTTTGCTTGATGCAATGCGTGAGTTCTGTGAATTCCGTAACCTACTACCACGTGGCGTTAAGCTAACGGGTGATGACATCTTCGATCGCTGTTCATACGTACTATCGGTGAAGATGCAAGATCCGCAGTTTGCTGGTCAAACAAAAGAGCGTCTATCTTCTCGTCAAACCGCAGCGTTTGTTTCTGGTGTTGTAAAAGATGCCTTCAGCCTATGGTTGAATGAAAAACCGCAACTGGCAGAGCAATTGGCTGAAGCTTGTATTGCCAATGCTCACCGCCGTATGCGCGCGAGTAAGAAAGTTGTTCGTAAAAAGATCGCATCTGGCCCAGCGTTGCCGGGTAAATTAACTGACTGCTCAGTTCAAGATTTAAGTCGCACCGAAATCTTCTTCGTGGAAGGGGATTCGGCGGGTGGTTCTGCTAAGCAAGCTCGTGATCGTGAGTTCCAAGCGGTAATGCCACTGCGTGGTAAAATCCTAAATACATGGGAAGTGTCAGCAGACCAAGTCTTGGCTTCACAAGAAGTACACGATATCTCGGTTGCTCTGGGTATCGACCCTGATAACGATGACTTGTCGGGCCTGCGTTACGGTAAGATCTGTATCCTTGCCGATGCGGACTCGGATGGTCTTCATATCGCGACACTGCTATGTGCACTGTTTACTCGCCATTTCCATGCTCTGGTTGAAGCGGGTCATATCTATGTGGCAATGCCTCCTCTGTATCGTATCGATTGCGGTAAAGAAGTGTTCTACGCACTCGATGACGCAGAGAAAGATGGTGTGCTTGAGCGACTATCGCAGAAGAAAGCCAAGATTAACGTGCAACGATTCAAAGGTCTGGGTGAAATGAACCCACTTCAGTTGCGTGAAACCACCATGGATCCAAACACTCGTCGCCTTGTTCAATTAACGATTGATGACAACGAAGCAACCAACGAGATGATGGACATGCTGCTTGGTAAGAAGCGTGCAGATGATCGCCGTACATGGCTACAGACTAACGGTGATATGGCCGAGGTATAATGGATGTCTAACGAAATTACATATGATGGTGTTGAACAACTGCCGATGCGCAAGTTCACTGAAGACGCCTATTTAAATTACTCAATGTACGTGATCATGGATCGTGCATTGCCATATATCGGTGATGGCTTAAAGCCAGTACAGCGTCGTATTATCTATGCGATGTCAGAACTCGGCTTATCAGCTGCATCGAAATATAAAAAATCAGCTCGTACCGTTGGTGACGTGTTAGGTAAGTATCACCCACACGGTGATTCTGCTTGTTACGAAGCGATGGTATTGATGGCACAACCTTTCTCTTACCGCTACCCATTGGTAGATGGTCAAGGTAACTGGGGTGCTCCGGATGACCCGAAATCGTTCGCTGCAATGCGTTATACCGAAGCGAAATTATCTAAGTTTGCTGAGGTTCTTCTAGGTGAGCTAGGTCAAGGCACCGTTGATTGGCAACCCAACTTTGATGGCACGATGAAAGAGCCTCAAATGTTGCCAGCTCGCCTGCCTCATATCCTGCTTAACGGCATCACTGGTATTGCGGTTGGTATGGCGACCGACATCCCCCCTCACAATGTCCGTGAAGTGGCGGATGCAGCGATTCATTTGATTGACACGCCGAAAGCAGAGCTTCCTGATGTGATGGGTTTCATTCAAGGCCCTGATTACCCGACAGAGGCTGAAATTATTTCGCCAAAGTCGGACATCGAAAAGATCTATCGCACTGGACGTGGCAGCATTAAGATGCGCGCGGTTTGGCACAAGGAAGGCTCTGATATTGTTATCACGGCTCTTCCTCATCAAGTGTCAGGTGCTAAGTTACTTGAGCAAATTGCTAACCAGATGCGCGCTAAGAAGCTGCCAATGGTTGACGACTTGCGTGATGAATCTGATCACGAGAACCCAACGCGTATCGTCGTGGTTCCTCGTTCGAACCGTATCGACTGTGATCAACTGATGAGTCACTTGTTCGCTTCGACGGATCTAGAGAAGAACTTCCGCGTTAACTTGAACATGATTGGTTTAGACAGTCGCCCTCAAGTTAAAGGCCTGGTTCAAATTCTGAAAGAGTGGATTGAGTTCCGCCGTACAACGGTTCGCCGCCGTCTTCAGTACCGTTTAGATAAAGTACTGGCACGTTTGCACATCTTAGAAGGTTTGCTTGCTGCTTATCTTAATATCGATGAAGTCATTGAGATCATTCGTACAGAAGACGAACCATGTCCTGTATTGATGAGCCGTTTCAATATTTCTGAAATTCAAGCCAATGCGATTCTTGATATTAAACTTCGTAACTTAGCTAAGTTAGAAGAGTTTAAGATTCGAGCTGAACAAGAAGAGCTTGAAGCTGAACGTGAAAAGCTTGAGAAGCTACTTGGTTCAGAGCGTCGCTTGAATACGCTGATCAAAAAAGAGATCCAAGCAGATGCGGATAAATACGGCGATGATCGTCGTTCTCCGTTGATTGAACGTGCTGAAGCGAAAGCGCTAACAGAACGCGACTTAGTACCAAGCGAGCCAATCACGGTTGTGTTGTCTGAGAAAGGTTGGATTCGTCATGCTAAAGGGCATGAAGTTGATGCTGAAGGCTTGAACTACAAATCTGGTGATAAATTCTTGGCGAGCGCTAAGGGTAAGAGTAACCAACAAGCGGTATTCCTGGGCAGTGATGGTCGAAGTTACTCCCTTGAGTCTCATTCATTACCGTCGGCTCGAAGCCAAGGTGAGCCTATTACAGGTCGCCTGAACGTCAGCCCTGGCACTTCGATTCGCCAAGTGGTGATGGGAGAGAATGAGCAGCTATGGTTAGTGGGTTCTGATGCTGGGTACGGTTTTGTTTGTAAAGGCAGTGATTTATTGTCTAAGAACAAGAGTGGTAAAGCGTTAGTTAACTTGCCACAAGCTTCTGAAGTGATGTTGCCAAGCCCGATTGCTGACTTGGATACTAACCAGATTCTGGCGATTACTAATCAAGGCCGCATGTTGTTGTTCCCGATTAAAGACCTACCTCAGTTGAGTAAAGGTAAGGGTAACAAGATCATCAACATTCCTTCTGCGAAAGCAAAAGAGCGTGAAGAGTTTGTCTCGCATTTAATGGCTATCCCTGAGAATGCAACGCTAACTATCTACGCGGGTAAACGTAAGCTTGGCTTGAAACCTGCAGATCTTGAAAACTTCCGTGGTGAGCGTGGCCGTCGTGGAGGGTTGCTGCCAAGAGGTCTACAGCGAGTGACTCGCATCGATATCGAAGCTCCTAGCGAATCATAAAGACGTTTGTTCTAGGTTCTCGTGACTAGATAAAAGAAAACCCAGCCTGAGAGCTGGGTTTTTTGTATCTATGTTCTTTTCTATGCGTACTTTAGTGGTTTGAATCTAGCGCCATGATTCGCTCTACAAGCGAGTATCTTCCGCTATCGTAACCTTGAGAGTTTTGTTCTCTCCTTGGCGCAATATACCAACCTCAATCACCGTACCCGGTCGAAGATCAGTAACAATATCCATCACGCTCTGTCTCCCGTTAATTTGGGTATTATTGATACTGATAATTATATCTTGTGCTTCAAAACCAGCATCTGCTGCAGGGCCGTTCGGGTCAATGCCTAATACGACAATGCCACCAATGTTCTTATTGCCAAGTAAGCGTGACGTTACTGAGTTGATGTCTTGCCCGTCAATACCAATGTAGCCACGAATTACACGACCATCTGCAATGATCTTTTCCATGATTTTATTAGCCAGTGGGTAGGGGATAGCAAATGAAATCCCGTAGGTTTCCATGTCTGTGGCTTGCTGGAAAGACGCGGTATTGATACCGACTAGTTCGCCTTGTGAGTTGACGAGTGCTCCCCCTGAGTTACCTTCATTGATCGCAGCATCGGTTTGGATAAAGGCTTGATGGCCGTCAGCACTGATCGAAGATCGGCCCGTAGCTGAGATAATGCCAAAAGTGGTCGTTTGACCTAGGTTGTATGGGTTACCGATCGCCAGAACCACATCACCGACATTGGCCTTGTAACTTGGATTGAGTGGAATCACGGGTAGGTTGTCACCACTGACTCTAAGTATTGCGATATCGGTGCGTTTATCAGAACCGACTAATTGCGCGGCAGCGA
Source organism: Vibrio sp. S/42/10 (assembly GCF_029890535.1). NCBI lineage: Bacteria > Pseudomonadati > Pseudomonadota > Gammaproteobacteria > Vibrionales > Vibrionaceae > Vibrio > Vibrio sp. S/42/10. The sequence continues at coordinate 139,276 of NZ_JAKMZC010000006.1, forward strand.
CTCGTCCATCTTGAAGTGCTACTACAATTTGGTCAGCTTGAGCTACAACGTGGAAGTTGGTAATGATGTAGCCTTTTTCGCTGACAATGACTCCTGACCCTAAGCCTTGAGTCAGCAGTTTGTTGCGATCGCTCTCTGCGTATTTACGGCTATAGATATTCACAACAGCAGGTGCTGCACGGCGTACTGCTTGGTTAAATGAAATCTGAAGAGAGGCGATATTATCCACTTTAGGGGTGGTGACGTCAGAAACAATGCCTGATCTTAAACTCGGAAATGCGAGAAGAATAAGCGCCGCTGAAACAAGTCCAAGGGAAATAGAACGAAATAGAAAGGACAGCATGTTTCCCTCTTCAACAAGTAAGGTACGAAGCCATCAGCGAATGGATGACTTAATTACAAGTGAAGCATAGCATTTTGATTCATCTAAAGAAAAGGGAGACTGAGTAAGTTTCAAGCAAACTTATGCGGCCTCCCTTTGGTTATACTGACAAATTATTAACGAATGACTAGGTAGATAGTTCTATTTCCTCGTTGGATATTCAATGCCAATACGCCAGGTTGTTTCTCTAAAATATCTCTGAACTGCGCAAGGTTCTTAACCGTTTGGCGGTTTACGCCGATGATGATGTCATCTTTCAGAAGCTGGTAGGCTTCTGCTGGTGAGCCTTTAGCCACATTTGATACCTTCACTCCTGTAGCTGCATCGCTATCGTTAGTGTTGGTCAACTCAGCACCCGCAAGTCCTTCATGGAGCTTTTCAGCTTGTGTTTTGTTATTGGTTGATTCGCCTAACGTGACATCAAAGGTTTTGCTTTTTCCGTCACGAACGATTCCAAGCTCAATTTGCTTACCTGCACCGAGAGTGGCCACTTTGGCTCTTAATTCGCTAAAGGTATCAATGCGTTTACCATTGATAGAGGTAATTATATCACCCGCTTTCAGGCCTGCTTTATCTGCTGCGCTGTCTGGTACAATTTGGCTAACAAACGCACCTTTACTTGATTCATAACCGAGCGCCTCTGCTAATTCAGAGGTCACTTCTCCACCTTGAACTCCCAACATACCGCGCTTCACTTCACCGAAATCGAGAATCTGTTCTGTCAGGTTTTTCATCATATTAGACGGGATGGCAAAACCGATACCGACATTGCCTCCGTTAGGGCCAAGAATGGCGGTGTTGATACCAATCAGTTCACCGTTAAGGTTGACTAGCGCGCCACCAGAGTTACCACTATTGATCGCGGCATCGGTTTGAATGAAGTTTTCAAAGTTCTCAAGGTTTAAGCCGCTTCTTCCTAGGGCCGATACGATACCTGATGTGACAGTTTGCCCGAGTCCAAATGGGTTACCGATAGCCACGCTAAAATCACCGACTCTTAATTGATCTGAGTCTGCGAGTTTTATCTGGGTTAGGTTCTTGGCTTCCTCTAATTTCAGAAGCGCAATATCAGACATTTGGTCGCCACCGATGAGTTCGGCATCATATTCTCGACCATCATGAAGTTTCACTTTGATATCGTCGGCGCCATTAATTACGTGATAGTTGGTGACGATATGGCCTTTTTTAGCGTCAATGATGACACCCGACCCCAAACCTCGGAACGGTCGCTCTCGAGTTTGCTCTGGGCCAAAAAAGAATTGGAATTGTTCAGGGATTTGCTGACGTTGTACTTGTTTGCCTTCTACAGCAATACTAACCACTGCGGGGGTAACTTGCTCAAGCATAGGAGCTAGGCTAGGTAATTGTTCATTACCCACACTTAGGGGAAGTGCGGCTGTCGCTTGAATTGGCGTGATGATTGAACTTAAGCTTAAAGTCAGTACCGATAAAGCAAGCAAAGGTTTTTTCATCATAAACTCCTCTCTAGTTAAGGTCTTAGCCTTCTCATATTTGCTATAGATATGAGAAATTTCAAATGACCTGAGTGAAAGTTATGACTCAAAAACCTTTGTAAAGTTCACAGAAGTATTAAATGTTTACGATGCTTTTGCTGTAACGACATCCGGAGCATCAATAATTTCTTTCTTCTGCTCAGTAAATAACCCCGTTGCGCCATTGGCGTAATCTTTGGGTTGTTCCTCAAGTGTTGCCTCTTTAACAGAAGCTTTATCTTGTGGCTTGTCTGAGTGTGCAGCCGCTGTTTTCACAAATGGATTGTCTTGCTCAGGTAGATTAGGGATGAGTTCTGAGCTCGTTTTTTCCATGTGCTGATACAGTTTCGTGTAGTCCTTACCTAAGGTATCCAGCATTTCTGCTGATTTCGCAAAGTGGTCAGCCAGCTCTTGTCGCTGTTGCTCAAGGGCAAACTTTGCGCTATCTAATTCTTTCTGTACGTTCTTTTGTTTTTTGTATTCAGGTGTCATGAGACGAGAAATAGCGACCCCTAAAATAACTCCGACTAGTAAACCGGCAACGGCATACATCCAAGGCATAACAGCTCCTTATTATTGTTTTTTAACATGTTTGTTACTGCTTAGTTACACGTGGTACGGCTCCATGGTACTATGAGAAAGCCGCAGTATAAAGAGAAATGCGTGTGCGCTAGTTAGCAGTTTAGTGCTGCTTTATTCGCCGTATGGCATTAACTCTAGAATTGTTTAGGCTCATTTTTCTTCGCTGTCTGATATTGCTTTCATTGTGGAAATGTCGTCATGAATCCCATTAAAAAATACGAACAAGATATAAAAGAACATGGATTTCAAAGAGATCCAGCACAAGAGCAAGCCGTTAAATCTTTAGATGAACTCTTTCATCAGTTCCAAGAATATATGAATACTCCTATTCCTGAGCTGACTCGATTTCAGAAGCTACTAGGGAAAAAAGTTCAATCACCGAAACCACCCAAAGGTCTCTATTTTTGGGGCGGTGTAGGGCGCGGTAAGACGTATTTAATGGATACGTTCTATGATGCCTTACCGACCACAAATAAAATGCGAGTTCACTTTCACCGTTTTATGTATCGCGTGCATGATGAGTTGAAAGCATTAGGTAATGTGAGCGATCCATTGCCTTTGGTGGCAGATAAGCTAAAAGAAGAAGCGGACATTATCTGTTTCGATGAGTTTTTTGTTTCGGACATTACGGATGCAATGATTCTAGGGACTTTGTTCCAAGAACTTTTCGCACGAAACGTTATTTTAGTCGCGACCTCAAATATCCCACCTGCAGATTTGTATCGCAATGGTTTGCAGCGCGCGCGATTCTTACCTGCAATCAAGCTTATTCAAGACAACTGTCACATTCTTAATGTCGATAGCGGGATCGATTATCGACTGCGTACTTTAGAGCAAGCTGAAATCTATCATTACCCATTAGATAGCCAAGCGAATATCAATCTTGAAAAGTACTACGCACAGTTGGTGGGCGAAGATAAACAGAAGTTAAAGCAAATAGAGGTTAACCATCGTCAATTAGACGTAATAGAAGCAAGTGACGGCGTTCTACATGGAACCTTTGCTCAGCTTTGTCAGTCGGCCCGTAGCCAGAATGACTATATTGAACTGTCTAAGGTTTATCACACGGTATTATTGGCAAATGTTTTGCAAATGGGTTCCACCTCAGATGACGCGGCACGACGCTTTATTGCGTTAGTCGATGAGTTCTACGAGCGCAATGTTAAACTGATAATTTCAGCAGAGGTTGAGCTAGAAAGTTTGTATACTCATGGTCAGCTGGAGTTTGAATTTAAACGTTGTCAGTCGCGCTTAATCGAAATGCAGAGCCACGAATATTTGGCAAAAGAACACTTAAGTTAGCTTTGATTATCTCGAATAAGAAAGAGAATTAAAAAAATCGTGATTTTGTTCAAAAAGAGGTGATTTTTTCTTCGCTCTTCTCTATAATCCTGCGACCTACCGTTACTGCGGGCCTCTAGCGATGAGTAAAATCACGTTATGCCAAGAGTTTTCCAACACTCGAAGGGGTGATGAATGGTAACTCTTAGACAGTGGGAGTACGCGAGTATTCCTTAAGTGTAAATTTTTTAAATAGGTAATTATTAGCATGAAAACTTTCGTTGCTAAACCAGAAACTGTAAAACGCGACTGGTATGTTGTAGACGCTGAAGGCAAAACTCTTGGCCGTCTAGCAAGTGAAATCGCTTCTCGCCTACGCGGCAAGCATAAAGCAGAATACACTCCTCACGTAGACACTGGTGATTACATCATCGTTGTTAACGCTGAGAAAGTTGCTGTAACTGGTAACAAAGCTAAGGGTAAGGTTTACTACCGTCACTCTGAGTTCCCAGGTGGTCTTAAAACTATCACTTTTGAAAAGCTAATTGCTAAGAAACCAGAAATGGTTCTTGAACTAGCAGTTAAAGGTATGCTTCCACGTGGTCCTCTAGGCCGCGCGATGTACCGTAAGCTTAAAGTGTACGCTGGTACTGAGCACAACCATGTTGCTCAACAGCCACAAGTACTAGACATCTAAGGGGATTATGAAAATGGCAGAGAATCAATACTACGGCACTGGTCGTCGCAAAAGCTCAGCAGCTCGTGTTTTCATCAAACCAGGCTCTGGTGAGATCGTAATCAACAAGCGTAGCCTTGATGTTTACTTCGGTCGTCCAACTTCTCGTATGGTTGTTAAGCAACCTCTTGAGCTAGTTGAACTAACTGAGAAACTTGACCTTTACATCACTGTTTCTGGTGGTGGTATTTCTGGTCAAGCTGGCGCAATCCGCCACGGTATCACTCGCGCTCTTATGGAGTACGATGAAACTCTACGTCCTGCTCTACGTGCAGCTGGCTACGTTACTCGTGACGCTCGTTGCGTTGAACGTAAGAAAGTTGGTCTACGTAAAGCACGTCGTAAACCTCAATTCTCTAAGCGTTAATTTTTCTTTACGAAAAAGTACACGCTCCCAGTTTTACGACTGGAATTGTGGTTCAAAGCTCGGCTATATGCCGGGCTTTTTGTTTTTATACCCCCTCTAAACGCTTTCCCTCCCTCGTTTTATTTCCAAATTCTTATATTTTGAAAGCTTTTGTAACCCAATGTGCGCTTTGCCTCATGATTGTTACAAAAAGGTAGCTTTATCTTGTCAAAAAGTAGGGTTTTATTTATCATTTGCCGTCAATAAATAGAACTAAATACATATTTTGTTAGCCATGCTCTTTATTCGGAATTATTTCAATCCATAAGGAGCAAATGGGAGAATGTTTGGATGAGCAACGCGCCTTTAAATAACGGTCGCAGGCGTTTCTTAACCGCAACAACAGCCGTTGTTGGTGGTTTAGGAGCAGCTGCTGTAGCCGTGCCTTTTATTAAATCATGGAATCCGAGTGCTAAGGCGAAAGCTGCAGGCGCCCCGGTGGAAGTGGAAGTCAGTAAGTTAGAACCGGGACAAATGGTTCGTGTCGAGTGGCAAGGTAAGCCTGTATGGGTTGTACGCCGAGCTGAATCGGTACTAGAAAACCTAAAAGCGATCGGTGGTCAACTTCGTGACCCTCAATCTGAAGCTGAACAACAACCTGAATACGCACAGAACGAGTTCCGTTCGATTAAGCCGGAATTCTTCGTTGCTGTTGGTTTCTGTACGCACTTAGGTTGTTCTCCAACTTACCTACCGGATTCTTTTGCAGAACAAGTTCAGGGTGTTAAGTCTGGTTTCTTCTGTCCTTGTCATGGTTCAAAGTTTGATATGGCAGGTCGAGTATTCCAAGGCGTACCAGCTCCATTGAACCTTGTTGTACCAAAGCATATGTATTTGAGTGACACTAAGATCATGATCGGTGTGGACGAGGGAGACGCGTAATGCAAGGATTGCTTGATTGGGTAGAGAAACGTCTACCTGCGATGAATGCTTATAAAAAGCATTTATCTGAATACCCAATGCCTAAGAACTTTAACTTTTGGTACCTTTTCGGTTCTTTAGCAATGTTGGTACTGGTTAACCAAATCCTTACGGGTATTTGGTTAACAATGAACTACGTACCGTCTGGTGAAGGTGCGTTCGCTTCTGTTGAATACATCATGCGTGATGTAGAATACGGTTGGTTACTGCGTTACATGCACTCAACGGGTGCTTCGGCATTCTTCGTGGTTATCTACCTGCACATGTTCCGTGGTTTAATCTACGGTTCATACCAAAAACCTCGTGAGCTACTTTGGATCTTCGGTATGTTGATCTTTTTAGTGCTTATGGCTGAAGCTTTCATGGGTTACTTACTACCATGGGGTCAAATGTCTTACTGGGGTGCTCAGGTAATCATATCTCTGTTTGGTGCAATCCCAGTTATTGGTGATGACCTAACGCTTTGGATCCGTGGTGACTACATCATCTCTGGTGCAACGCTGAACCGTTTCTTCGCACTGCACGTTATCGCTTTACCAATCGTACTATTGCTGCTTATCGTACTTCACGTACTAGCACTGCACGAAGTAGGTTCGAATAACCCTGACGGTATCGAAACCAAGCTTCCTAAAGGTACGATGGGCGACGACTACAAGACTCAGTTCCCATTCCACAAGGATTACACTAAGAAATACGACATCATTGACTCTATTCCTTTCCACCCATACGGGACGGTAAAAGATATGGTTGGTGTTGCTGGCTTCCTATTCTTGTTCTGTTACGTGCTGTTCTTTAACCCAGAAATGGGTGGGTACTTCCTTGAGCCGCCAAACTTTGAAGCTGCAAACCCACTGAAAACACCAGAGCACATTGCTCCAGTTTGGTACTTCACGCCGTTCTACGCTGTACTTCGTGCTGTTCCCGATAAGCTGTTAGGTGTAGTAGCAATGGGCGCCTCTATTGTCGTGCTCTTCCTACTACCTTGGTTCGATCGTTGTAAAGTGCGCTCTTACCGTTACCGTAGCAAACTGCATTTGATTAACATCATCCAATTCACAATAAGCTTTATTGCGCTTGGTGTCCTTGGTGCGCTTCCAGCGACGCCAACATACACGCTACTAGCTCAAATCTTTAGCTTAGGTTACTTCATGTTCTTCGTTCTGCTGTGGTTCTACAGTAAAAATGAAGCGACGAAACCATTACCAGAAAGGGTGACATTCAAATGAAAAAGTGGATTGTAATTTTATTTGCTATGTTGCCGTCACTGGCGATGGCAGCGGGTGCAAGCGTACCATTAGACAAAGCGAACAATGATTTAACAGACAAAGCCTCATTGCAAAATGGCGCTAAGATGTTCATGAACTATTGTTTCGCTTGTCACTCAACGCAGTACCAACGTTATGAGCGTGTTGCGAATGATTTAGAAATTCCTTTAGACCTAATGAAGGAAAACCTGATTTTCGACCCAGAAGTGAAAATTGGTAGTTTGATGGTTAATGCTATGCCTTCTGATCAAGCGGCTAGTTGGTTTGGTGCTCCGCCACCTGACTTAACTCTGGTTGCTCGTGTTCGTGGTGCAGATTGGCTATACACATATCTTCGTACTTTCTATGAAGACCCGTCTCGTCCATTTGGGGTGAACAACATCGTTTTCCCAAGTGTTGGTATGCCACATGTTCTTGAAGAGCTACAAGGAATCCCAACGCCAATCTACGATACTCACATGGTAGATGGTGAGGAAGTGAAGGTTGTTGTTGGCACTGAAACTGACGGTTCTGGTGAGCTAAGCACTGGTGAATACGATGAAGCGGTTCGCGACCTTGTAAACTTCCTTGTTTACTCGGGCGACCCGGTACAACTTGAGCGCCACGCTATGGGTTGGTGGGTAATGGCCTTCTTAGTAATCTTCACTATCATTGTGATTTTACTGAAGAAAGAGTATTGGCGTGATGTGCACTAATTGTGCTATAATACCGTGCTAATTCCCAAATTATGTTAATGTTCAATGGAGGCTTTTAGGCCTCCATTGTTTTTATTTAAAGTGTACTGGAGGGCTCCATGGCTGTAGCTGCCAATAAACGTTCTGTGATGACTCTTTTCTCAAGTGCTTCTGATATGTATAGCCATCAGGTGCGCATTGTTCTTGCTGAAAAAGGCGTAAGTGTTGAAGTTGAGTTGGTTGATGAAAAAAATCTACCAGCAGAGCTTGTTGAACTGAACCCGTACAAATCAGTACCTACCCTTATTGATCGTGAGCTTGCTTTATATGACTCAAAGATCATTATGGAATATCTTGATGAGCGTTTCCCTCATCCACCATTGATGCCTGTATACCCGGTTGCTCGTGGTAATAGCCGTCTAATGATGTACCGCATTGAGCGTAACTGGTATTCAGTTGCTGAGAAAATCGTTAAAGGCAACGCTGAAGAATCAGAAGCTGCTCGCGTTAAACTGCGCAATGACCTACTGACTCTTGCTCCTATCTTCGCTGAATATGAATACTTCATGAGCGAAGAGTTTAGCCTAATTGATTGTTACCTAGCTCCGCTGTTATGGCGTTTACCTGAGCTTGGTATCGAACTAATTGGTCCTGGTTCTAAAGAGCTTAAGATTTACATGAACCGCGTATTCGAACGTGATTCATTCCTAGCTTCTCTAACTGAAGCTGAGCGTGAGATGCGACTCGTTCGCTAAGCGTTATGGATATTTCTAATATGACCCCACGCCGACCATACATGCTTCGTGCATTTTATGAATGGCTGGTTGATAACGAATTAACGCCTCACTTGGTTGTTGAAGCAACATTACCCGGTGTGCGAGTTCCTGAAGAGTTTGTTCAAGATGGCCAGATCATTCTGAACATCGCGCCTCGTGCTGTTGGGCAACTTGAATTGGGTAACGAAGCAGTAACGTTTAGTGCTCGCTTTAGTGGCCGTCCACATTCTGTGATCGTTCCGCTTTACGCAGTACAAGCGATTTATGCTCGTGAAAACGGTGCTGGTACCATGTTTGAACCTGAAGAGGCATACATGGAAGCGTTTGAAGAAGGGATCGAAGAAAGTCCTTTTGAAGAACCAGAAAAAGGCCCATCTTTGAGCGTAGCAACGGCAGACGAAGACGCTGAAGAAGAGCCTGACTCAGATCCTGAGCCTCCTCGTCCTGCGAAAGGTCGCCCAAGCCTTCGCGTTATCAAATAACGTTAGTAAAATAACAACCAAATAAAAAAGCAGCGATCTATCGCTGCTTTTTCTTTTTGTGCTTTCTTATTCTGTCTTCAGTCAGTTACTGCCCAGCTTTTTGAACGGGCTACTGAGCATCTGCATTATCCAGTATTGAGCATATAGATTGATTCGTTAATTAACCGAAGTCTCTTCTTCTTCACCATATTCAAACGCTCGAATTACCTGCTTCACACCAGATATATTACGTGCAACTTCTGTTGCGATATCAGCGTGTTCTCGAGAAACCAATCCAAGCAAAAATACTTCTGAATCTTCAGTGATGACTTTTACTTTAATGCCGTTAAGCTCAGCATTGGCAAGTAGTGCAGACTTCACCTTGGTGGTAATCCAACTGTCTTTGCTAATAGCGCTAACAGATAGTGGTTCTTTAACTCGAACTTGATTGTGAATGCTCTTTACACCGGTAACATCCTTGGCTTGGTTTTCAAAAGCACGACGTTCAGAGTCTGTCATGGCTTGTCCCATCAGCACGACAGAACCTCGGTAAGAGCTGGCAGTGACACGAACATTGCCACGAAATGGTTGTTTATTGGTTATCGCCGCAACTTCAAATTCGATGTTGTTATCGTTCCAAATTTCTTTGGTGGTTCGCGTATCCGTGACTAGGTTTGCTGTGGTTGCCGCACCAGCAATGAAAATGCCAGCACAACCAGATAGGGACAGTGTAAGTAGCGAAACACTAATCAGCTTGAACAGCTTCATAGAGGTTAATGATTTCATTGTGATGCTCCGTATATCACTCTTCGTGAGCAGGGAAGAGTACTTGGTCGATTAGGTCACATAGGCAGTGTAGTGTCACCATGTGTACTTCATGAATGCGCGCTGTGCGGTGTGAAGGGATACGAATTTCAACATCGTGCTCACCAAGTAAGCCTGCCATTTCACCACCATCTTTACCAGTAAAGGCAATGATTGTCATGTCGCGTGTTACCGCAGCTTCCATCGCTTTGATGATGTTCTTGCTGTTACCGCTAGTCGAGATAGCCAGTAAGATGTCACCTGTTTGACCAAATGCTCGTACCTGCTTAGAGAAGATTTCTTCATAGTGATAGTCGTTTGCCACTGCAGTTAGCGTGGTGTTATCAGCCATGAGTGCCATCGCTGGAAGGCTAGGGCGTTCTGTTTCAAAGCGGTTGAGTAAGCATGATACAAATTGCTGAGCATTCGACGCCGAACCACCATTACCACAACAAAGAATTTTGTTTCCGTTGAGCAGGGTAGCAACCATAGCTTGAGCGGCATGCGTGATTGCGTCTGGCAGTGCTTCTGCAGCCGCAATTTGGATTTGAATACTTTCTGTAAAACTTTCTTTAATGCTGTCTAGCATGTTTATCCTTGGGTAATTGCGTTTTGAATCCAGTCGATATGTTCATTCGGCCCTTCAATGGCAACAATATCAAACCTGAAATCCGTAGAATGCACTGACAAGCCTTGCTGCATAAGCCAAACATTGGCTGTTTTGAGCAGCTTGTGTGACTTCTTTGCTGTTACCATTTCAGCGGCATGTCCGTAACGGGTTTGCTTACGGTATTTTACTTCGACAAACACTACGGTATTGTTATGGCGCATTATAAGATCAATCTCGCCACATTTAGCTATGAAGTTTTGTTGAATTAACGATAAACCGTGGCCAATTAAATAATTCTTCGCCACGGTCTCGTATTTATCACCCACTTGTTTGTGGGTGACGGTTGCTTTGGACAAAAACGTACGGCTAAAAAGCCCCATGCTCTGCCCAGCTGATTTCGCGTTGTACGACACAATTATTATCGATGGTTAACACACCGGTTTCACCCGGAATACTGTAACCTTGTACAGCTTTCATCTGTGGCAGTGCATCCATTAGGTAATAAGCATCCATTCCCAGAGCTTGCAAACGTTTTTGGCCGTTTGAATGTGCAGGCCATAAGTCGTTTAGCTCTTTGTTGAGCTCGTTCTTGTTCTCAACTAACAGTGGGATATCGCTGTAGAAAACACCGGTTAGGTCTTCATACTGTTTATCACCGCTGTTGCTGCGTGAATTTGAGAACAGTGCTGGTTGACTAGCATCTGGATTAATTGCGACTTCAATGAACGGTTTGATTAGCGTTAGCTCCGAGTTCTTAGCCACAATGTAGACAGAATCGATATCACGGCGACTGCGTGGTTCTGTTTCTAGGTCTAGGTTCAGTAACCCGTCCATTTGAGCGATACGCTGCTGGCTTTCTTGTAATCCGAAGACTTGGTTTACCGTGCGCTGCAGCTGACGTTTATCAGCGAAAAAACTCATCGCGACGTCGTTGCTACTGTATTTTTTCCACTCTTCCTTAAAAGCTTGCTCAACTCGATTACCCAAACGTCCTTTTGGCGCAAGGATTAGCGGGTACTTGTAACCTTGAGCAAAAAGGTGTTTCGCGGCCTGAGCGACTTCTTGTTCAGGTGATAGAGCGAGATAGCAAATATTGGTATCAGGTTCTAGTTGCGTTGGAATGTTCAGAGCTAAAGCTGGAATCGAGTTATCGTGGTTTTTCTGTGCTTGCTGAAGCTTAGTGATGTTGCTCTTAATCAGCGGGCCAACGATGAAATCAACGTTGTTCTCTTCCAATGTCGCTTTGATTTCAGCAGCACTTTGCACGTTGGTATCCATAACGGTCAGTGTTGCATCTTCTTCGCGTTCTTTGTCGTTCATCATCGCAAAGATGAAGCCATCACGTACCAGTTGTGCTTGCTTACCATACTTACCCGTTAGCGGCAGCAACAGTGCTGTGCTAGTTGGCTTGCTGATCTCTAGTGCTAAAATATCGGTGATCGCTTGAGGTGTGTAAGTAGCCGCAGGGTGCTGAGGATTCTCGGCTAACCAATCAGATAGAGTTTCCTGTAGGTTTGGAAGGTTCGAGTTGAGCGTCTTCATGTAGATAGCCAGTTGTAACCAACCTGAAAGCACATCTTCTGTCGGCGATGTTTTCAGTTCTAGAATCTTGTATTGAGAGTAGCTATTCAGATTCTGCCAAATACGGTCGGCAGTTTGCTGTTGAAGCTCGTCGTCAGTGTCTAGGTACTCTGAATAGAGCACTAACTCACGGCTTGCCTCGAAATACTCACTTTTCATCTCTGAGATGTTCGCGCGTAGCTCGTGATAATCTTTCCACTGTTCGTCAGGTAGCTTCCACCAAGGCTGAAAGTTCAGTTGGCTATAAGCTTGATCAGGCTGTGAGTTATTCACTAGCAGCTGAGCGCGAGCTAATTGCCATTCCGCTTGTTGAACTTCACTTAGTTCTTGTTTTGCTAAGCGTTTGATAAGCAGTGTTGCTTGATCGGTTTTTCCAGCTTGCACAGAAGATTTAAGCGCCATGATTAACCAGTCGTTTTGTAGACTTCCTTGACTACTATCCGCCTGCATCATGTAACTTTCAGTTGATTGCGCTGGATCTAGTGTAATATCAACGCTCGTTGGTGCTTGAGGACCTGAAGAACAAGCCGCCAATGTAATTGCTAATGCAATTGGAGTTAGTAAGCGTGGTACACTGAGTCTCTTATGGTTCATCGTTGCCATGAGTTCTTTAAATTCCGTATAAATTTGTATCTATATTAATCGTTGAAGTGATGGTAAACAAATGACAGATAACAAAACCTTGCTCACAGAGAGCCCAACTCTCTACATTGTGCCAACCCCAATCGGAAATTTGGGAGATATCACTCAAAGAGCAATTGAAATTTTATCAAGTGTCGATGTTATTGCAGCCGAAGACACACGCCACACGGGTAAGCTGCTTGCTCACTTCAATATATCAACCAGAACGTTCGCTTTACATGATCATAATGAACAAACTAAAGCACAAGTTCTAGTCGAAAGGTTATTAGAAGGTCAGTCTATCGCATTAGTCTCTGATGCGGGTACTCCTTTAATCAGTGACCCAGGTTACCATCTTGTCTCACAATGTCGTCAAGCGGGTGTGAGAGTTGTGCCACTTCCTGGTGCTTGTGCAGTGATTACTGCGTTAAGTGCTTCTGGTCTACCGTCGGATCGCTTCAGCTTTGAAGGCTTCTTGCCACCAAAGAGTAAGGGTCGCAAAGATAAGTTCTTAGAGATCGCAAAAGCCGAACGCACGTGTATCTTCTATGAATCACCGCACCGTATTACGGATTCTCTGCAGGATATGCTAGATATTCTAGGACCTGACCGTGAAGTTGTATTGGCGCGTGAGCTAACCAAAACCTTCGAAACCATCCAAGGGCTGCCACTTGGTGAGCTGATTGAGTGGATTGAAGAAGACGCTAACCGCAAACGTGGTGAGATGGTGCTGCTGATTCATGGTCACCGTGAAGAAGCGACCACAGAATTACCAGACGAAGCGACTCGCACGCTAGGTATTCTAACCAAAGAGCTACCCCTTAAAAAAGCGGCGGCGATGACGGCAGAAATCTACAATCTGAAAAAGAACGCTTTATATAAATGGGGCCTAGAGTATCTAGACAACTAGATACCTCTTTAAAGAGTAGCTAACCTGTATTGAAAAGCTTGTGAGGAATGATGGTATTGCCGTCATTCCTCTTTTTTTGTCTGGATTGTGTGAAATTCACGCAGTTGCTTAGAGGTTTGCACCATATTTGTGATCTCGCTAGACACTGCACACGAATCTCTATACAATCCGCCTTCGGAGTTGAACGGGTAATCGCTGCTTTGCTGATGTCCTTCGGGAGACTGACGTTGAGGTCCTTCGGGAAACTGACGTTGAAGTCCTTCGGGAGACTGGTAGAGGGGAGGAACGTCCGGGCTCCATAGAGCAGGGTGCCAGATAACGTCTGGGGGGCGCGAGCCCACGACAAGTGCAGCAGAGAGAAGACCGCCGATGGCCTCATTTCTTCGGAAGAGGCACAGGTAAGGCTGAAAGGGTGCGGTAAGAGCGCACCGTGCGACTGGCAACAGTTCGTAGCAAGGTAAACTCCACCCGGAGCAAGATCAAATAGGCCCTCGCATTGCGCTGCTCGCGTATGGGGGCGGGTAGATTGCTTGAGCCTGTGAGCGATTGCAGGCCTAGACGAATGGTTACCACCGCGCAAGCGGAACAGAACCCGGCGTATGTGTCAACTCCACCTATATAAAGAACCCATCATTACTTAACCGTAGTGATGGGTTTTTTGCTTTATATTGACGTAAATTATTTAGATTTCCTTAAAATCTTTCACCCTGATATAAGCTTGGGTCAAAAATTCCAAATGCCTATACACAATATGGTGGAGATACAGCGTGAAATCAGTACACTAAAACGTTAATAGAACAAATTATTGCCGAACTAATGGCTCAATCCACTCACTGAGAAGACTATGACAGAAGCATTCAAACATATTTCAGTATTGCTTAACGAATCTATTGACGGACTTGCGATCAAACCTGACGGTACCTACATCGATGGTACTTTTGGCCGTGGTGGGCACAGCCGTACAATCCTGTCTAAACTGGGCGAGAATGGAAGACTCTTTAGTATCGACCGCGATCCACAAGCAATTGCTGAAGCTCAGAAGATTGATGACCCCCGTTTTACGATTATTCACGGCCCATTCTCAGGTATGGCTGAATATGCAGAGCGTTATGACTTAGTGGGTAAAGTGGATGGTGTTTTACTGGATTTAGGTGTGTCTTCACCACAGCTAGATGATGCTGAACGTGGCTTTAGCTTCATGAAAGACGGCCCGCTAGACATGCGTATGGATCCAACGACGGGTATTCCGGTTTCTCAGTGGCTAGTTGATGCGGATCTTGATGACATCACATGGGTTATCCGTGAGTTCGGTGAAGATAAACACGCTCGTCGTATCGCGAAGGGCATCATTGCTTATCAAGAGAACGAAGAGAACGAACCGTTAACACGTACTGGCCAATTGGCTAAGCTTATCTCTGATGTCGCTCCAAAGAACTTTAAAGAGAAAAAGCACCCAGCGACACGAGCTTTCCAAGCATTTCGTATCTACATTAATAGTGAACTTGAAGAGATCGATACCGCACTGAAAGGCGCTGCAAGTATTCTTGCTCCCCAAGGTCGTATCTCTGTTATCAGTTTTCACTCTCTTGAAGACCGTATGGTGAAGCGCTTCATCCGTAAAGAGAGTCAAGGCCCTCAGGTACCTCATGGTTTACCATTAACAGAAGATCAAATTAAAGCTTTAGGCAGTGCCGATCTAAAACCAATTGGTAAAGCGATCAAGCCTTCTAAAGGTGAAGTGGATGAAAATACTCGTTCACGCAGCTCAGTACTACGAATCGCAGAAAAGCTGTAGTCAATGAAGACCTCCAAGCCTAACTTAGCCAAGATAATATTTTTTGATTTGATCTCCGTGGGTAAGGTCCCATTGGTGATTCTTATCTGTATCTTTGCGAGTGCGATGGGGGTCGTTCTTACGACACATATGTCACGTCAGGCGATTACGCAAAAAGACATGGCATTAGTCGAACGAGAGCAGCTAGATGATGAGTGGCGAAATTTAATGCTTGAAGAGACAGCTTTGGCTGAACACAGTCGCGTTCAAGCATCGGCAAAACGAGAGTTAGACATGAAACGTCCAGACTCTGATAAAGAAGTTGTGATCACACTGAAATGACCGGTAAAAAGGAAAAATCACCCGCGAAAACCGTTAATAAATCAACGAAAAAGCGTGTGAAGAGCGAAAAGGATTCGGATCCAGTTCTGATAAAATGGCGTTTTAACGTCGTTATTGCTTTCGTGTTTCTTGCCTTTGCTGCACTTGTTGGTCGTGTGGCTTATATACAAATCATTGAACCAGATAACTTAATTCGTCAGGGCGACCTTCGTTCGGTGCGTGTTAAGGCTATTCCTTCTGCTCGTGGCATTATTTCTGATCGCAATGGTGAGCCACTTGCTGTCAGTGTTCCTGTTGAAGCGGTATGGGCTGACCCGAAAACCATTTTCGATAAAAATGGTATGGCTCAAATTGATCGTTGGTATGCGTTAGCTGATGTACTTGGCCTAGAACGACAACCGATGATCGATAAGATCTCTAGTAACAAATCCCGCCGATTTATTTATCTTCAGAGACAAGTTAGCCCTGCGATGGCTAAATATATCCGCGATCTTAAACTCGTGGGTGTGGGGCTTAAAGCTGAATCTCGTCGTTACTACCCTGCAGGTGAAATCAGTGCTCATCTTATTGGTGTAACCGGTATCGATGGTCATGGTCTTGAAGGTGTAGAACGCAGTTATGATCAGTGGCTCACTGGTGAAGCGGGTAAACGTACCATTCGTAAAGATCGCTATGGACGCGTTGTCGAAAATATTGCCTTAGAAGAGCGTGAAGAAGGCAAGCCATTAGAATTAACCATCGACCAACGATTACAAGCCATTGCTTATCGAGCGATCAAGCAAGCGGTGGCCGATCATAAGGCGACTTCAGGCTCTGCGGTACTGCTCGATGTAAAAACAGGTGCCGTGTTAGCCATGGTCAATGCGCCATCTTACAACCCGAATAACCGTGCTGACCTACAAAGCTTTAAGATGCGAAACCGCGTATTAACCGACGCCATGGAACCTGGATCTACCGTGAAACCTTTTGTGGTTTTAGCGGCGCTAGAGAACGGCACCGCAGACCCAGATGTCGTTATTGATACTGGCAACGGTATTATGCAGATCGGTGGTAGTCGTGTGCGAGATTCGTCTAAAGTGGGTAAGGCTGACTTAGCGTTGATCCTCAAAAAGTCGAGTAACATAGGTGTTGCGAAATTAGCGCTTAATATGCCACTCGAAGCCTTGCTTGGTATGTACAGCTCGGTTGGTCTAGGTGAGATGTCTGGGCTGAATTTGGTTGGTGAAACGAGCGGTATTTTCCCGAATCGCCGTCGCTGGTCAAAGTTTGAGATTGCGACCTTAGCGTTTGGTTATGGTTTGTCTGTTACACCGATGCAGTTAGCACATGCTTATGCGACGCTAGCCAACAAAGGCTTATATGAGCCAATTCATATTATTAAGAGCAACGACCAAGATTTTTCTAAGCAGATTATCAAGCGAGAAAACGCTGAACTGGTTTTGAACATGCTCGAAGGGGTGACTCAAAAAGGTGGAACGGCGACAAGAGCCGCCGTTCCGGGTTACCGCGTTGCAGCCAAAACGGGTACATCTCGTAAGGCAGAGGCTGGCGGATACAGTGATGAATACATTGCGATCACTGCAGGCTTTGCCCCAGTAAGTGACCCAAGAGTTGCGTTGGTTGTTGTAGTCAATGAGCCTCAAGGTGACCTTTACTATGGTGGCTCAGTCGCAGCCCCTGTATTTTCTGAGATCATGAAGGGTGCACTACAAATCATGAATGTCCCGGCTGATGAAAATAAGTTTCAAGAATAGAGTTAATCAGGATTCAATATGAGTAATAGCCTCACGCTGTCATCTTTACTTTCTCCTTGGGGGGACTTTGATTCAACAGAACTAGAGTCGATTGCTGTTGAGCAATTGGAGTTGGATAGTCGTGCCATCAAGAAAGGTGATATTTTCGTCGCCATTGTTGGACATGCCGTTGATGGTCGCCGTTTTATCGACAAAGCGGTCGCTCAAGGAGCTAAAGCCGTCATTGCACAGGCTGGTGATGACAAAGCTCATGGCTTGGTTGAGTGGTTAAATGCAGTTCCTGTTGTTTATGTAGCGGAGCTAAATTCAATTCTCTCTGAACTGGCTGGTCGAGTTTATTCTTCTCAAGCGACCAAACTGATTGGTGTTACTGGCACCAATGGCAAAACCACCATCACTCAATTGATTGCTCAATGGCTTGATCTCGTTGGTCAACGCTCTGCGGTAATGGGCACCACAGGTAATGGTTTCCTAGATAATCTAAAAACAGCGGCTAACACCACAGGCAGCGCGATTGAAATACAGCGCACGCTGAGTGAGTTGGCTGAAGAAAAAGCCGTTTATACTGCGATGGAGATCTCTTCTCATGGTTTGGTGCAAGGTCGAGTAAAGGCTTTGGACTTTGAAGTTGGTGTCTTTACTAACTTGAGTCGTGATCATCTTGATTACCATGGCACCATGGAAGAGTACGCTCTGGCGAAGAAGAGCTTGTTTACTCAACACAAATGCAAGCATGCCGTCATTAATGTGGATGACGAAGTGGGTAAGGCTTGGATGATAGATTTATCCAAGGCCATTGCTGTTTCACTATCACCGCTAGCGGGTTATCAACAATCGGTATGGGCGTCTGATGTCGCTTATGCAGAAACTGGTATTCAGATGTCTTTCGATGGTAACTGGGGACAAGGCGATCTTTCGGTTCCTTTAATTGGTCAGTTTAACGCATCAAATGTATTGGTTGCTTTCGCGACTCTGCTTTCATTGGGCATCGATAAGAAAATATTAGTCGATACTGCACCTCAGCTTCAGCCTGTTATTGGTCGTATGGAACTGTTCCAAGTGCCGAGCAAAGCTAAAGTAGTTGTTGATTACGCTCATACACCAGACGCGTTAGAGAAAGCTCTGGCAGCATTGCGCGTGCACTGCTCGGGAAAATTGTGGGCTATCTTTGGTTGCGGTGGAGATCGTGACACAGGGAAACGCCCGATGATGGCAGCGACCGCAGAGCAGTTTGCCGATAAAATTATTATTTCAGATGACAACCCTCGCAGCGAAGATCCGGTTTTGATTGTCAAAGATATGCTTGCTGGTTTAAGTGAGCCGGAATCGGCGTTCGTCGAGCACGATCGCTACCAAGCGGTTAAGTTTGCACTTGAGCAGGCAGACAGCAATGACATTATTCTTTTGGCTGGTAAAGGCCATGAGGATTACCAAGTATTGAAAGACAATACGGTACATTACTCAGACCGAGAGTCTGCGCTTCAACTTTTAGGTATTTCATCATGATTGATGTATCACTCGAACAAATTTGTTCAGCAGTCAGCGGCGAGTTGATTGAGGCTGTCAACTCCAGTCATAACGTAATTAATGCCGTTTCTACGGATACTCGCACCGTTGAAGAGGGCGCATTGTTTGTTGCTCTCGTCGGAGAACGTTTTGATGCGCATGACTTTTGTCATCAAGCCGTTGAGGCGAATGCGAGTGCGTTGTTAGTCGAACGAAAACTTGACTTAAATATTACTCAAGTTGTTGTTGAAGACACTAAACTTGCTTTAGGTCAGTTAAGTGCTTGGATCCATAAACAATGTGACGTGCCAACCATGGCGATTACTGGCAGTTGTGGCAAGACGACCGTCAAAGAGATGGTGGCGAGCATTCTGCAACAACGTGGCAAGGTGCTGTTTACGGCAGGTAACTTCAATAATGATATTGGTGTGCCTTTGACTTTGCTACGTAGTGAACCAAGCGATGACTATGCGGTGATCGAATTAGGCGCTAACCATATCGGTGAAATCGCCTACACTACCCAGCTTGTGAAACCACAGGTTGCCTTGGTAAATAATGTGGCAGCGGCGCACCTAGAAGGATTTGGCTCAATTGATGGTGTGAAGCAAGCAAAAGGTGAAATTTTTCAGGGGCTTGCAGCTGGTGACACTGCTATTGTTAGTTTAGAGAGTAACGGTGGCGAATTTTGGAGTGAAGTTCTCGCAGATAAAGCGGTTCTGACCTTTTCAGAAAGTGATGATACAGCGGATTACTTTGCCAAAAATATTCGTATCAACGAGCAAGGTGAAGCGTGCTTTGATATGCAGACACCAAAAGGTTCTGTGCCCGTTGAACTTGGCATTATCGGCCAGCATAACGTAGCGAATGCCTTAGCAGCAGCAGCGTTGAGCATTCAGTTTGGCGCAACGCTCGATGAAATAAAAAATGGTTTAGCGAATCTTATCTCAGTCAAAGGACGAGTTGAGGTTCAACAATTAAGTCAGAATATCAAGCTGATAGATGACAGTTATAACGCCAGCGTGCCTGCAATGAAGGCGGCAGCTAAATTGCTATCGAGCTTCAAAGGTCAACGTTGGTTGATTTTAGGCAATATGGCTGAATTAGGCGACGAAAGCCTTGCACTTCACCGTCAAGTCGGTGAATATGCTGCCCCATTCGCTTTTGAGCATGTACTCACTTACGGTAATGATACTAAGGTGATTAGTGAGGTCTGTAATGGTACTCACTTTGCAACGCATCAAGCGATGATCGCGCACATAGAGCAGCACTTATGCTTGCCAGAAAACGCGTCACATACCTTGTTGGTAAAAGGCGCAAACAGTGCAGGAATGAGTAAAATAGCCGCTGCTTTAAAGGAGAACTTTTCATGATAATTTGGCTTGCAGAGCTACTACAGCCACACTTTTCTTTTTTCCGTTTGTTCGAATACCTATCGTTTCGTGCAATCGCGAGTATTTTGACGGCATTATGTCTGTCACTGTGGATGGGACCTCGTTTAATTGAGCGTCTGCAAATGCTACAAATTGGCCAAGTTGTTCGTAATGACGGCCCTGAGTCTCACTTCAGTAAGCGTGGTACACCAACCATGGGTGGCGTGATGATCCTAGCTGCGATCATTATTACGGTATTAGTGTGGGCTGACCTTTCTAACCCTTACGTTTGGGCGGTATTGGTTGTTCTTGGCGGTTACGGTGCGGTTGGCTTTGTTGACGACTACCGTAAAGTCGTTCGTAAAAATACAGACGGCTTGATTGCTCGTTGGAAGTACTTCTGGCAATCGGCGATTGCATTGGTTGTCGCATTCGCTCTATACGCTCATGGTCACGATACTGCGGCAACACAATTGGTTGTTCCTTTCTTCAAAGATGTGATGCCACAGTTAGGCTTGTTCTACATAGTGCTGACGTACTTTGTTATTGTGGGTACCAGTAATGCGGTAAACCTAACGGACGGCCTAGACGGTTTGGCCATTATGCCAACGGTGATGGTTGCGGCTGGCTTTGCTGTGATTGCTTGGGCGACAGGTAACGTTAACTTCGCCGCGTACCTACACATTCCATACATCCCATACACCTCTGAGCTGGTTGTTGTATGTACTGCTATCGTGGGTGCAGGTCTCGGCTTTCTATGGTTTAACACCTACCCAGCACAAGTATTCATGGGCGATGTTGGTTCTCTAGCGCTTGGTGGTGCATTGGGTGTGATTGCTGTGTTAGTTCGCCAAGAATTGGTACTGGTTATCATGGGCGGTGTGTTTGTAATGGAGACCTTGTCAGTGATTCTGCAGGTAGGCTCTTACAAATTGCGTGGTCAGCGTATTTTCCGCATGGCACCGATTCATCACCACTACGAACTTAAAGGTTGGCCGGAGCCGCGTGTAATCGTGCGTTTTTGGATCATCTCAATGGTATTAGTATTGGTTGGTCTAGCGACACTGAAAGTTCGTTAATCCTATGTGAGCCTCAGATTAGAGGCTCTTTAAAACTATTAAGAGCATCTTGTTTAAATGGAACGTTGGCAAAATATTCAAAATGTAGTGGTTGTGGGGCTCGGTATTACCGGGCTCTCTGTCGTTAAACATCTCGTAAAATATCAACCTCACACACATGTGAAGGTGATTGATACTCGCGAGCTACCACCGGGCAGAGAATCTTTGCCTGAATCTGTGGAACTGCATTCTGGAAGTTGGAATAGCCAATGGTTAGCGGGAGCGGATTTAGTCGTTGCTAACCCGGGTATCGCCTTAGCGACCCCGGAAATACAAGATGTTATTCAAGCGGGTGTTCCGGTTGTTGGTGATATTGAACTGTTTGGCTGGGCGGTAAATAAACCCGTTGTGGCAATAACAGGTTCAAACGGCAAGAGCACGGTGACTGATCTTACAGGTGTACTGGCGAAAGCCGCAGGTCTCAATGTTGGTGTTGGTGGTAACATCGGTATTCCTGCCTTAGATCTTTTAGAGCTTGATGCCGACTTATATGTCCTTGAGCTTTCAAGCTTTCAGCTAGAGACAACATCCAGTTTAAACCTTGCAGCGGCGGCCTTTTTGAACTTGTCAGAAGATCATATGGATCGCTATCAAGGCATGGCCGATTACCGTGACGCCAAATTAAGAATTTTTTACAACGCTCAGTACGCGATTGTAAACCGCGAAGACAAAGAGACTTATCCTGACAACAGTATGCCATTAGTGACATTCGGACTCGACGACCAAGAGTTTGGTGTGGCGACGATTGATGGTACTGAATGGTTGGTGGATAGCAGCAAGCCAGTACTTCCTACTCAAGATTTAACATTGGTTGGACGTCACAATGTGGCAAATGCGCTAGTCTCGCTAGCACTGCTTAAACAAGTCGGTATTGATTACAGCAAAAGCCTTGAAGCTCTGAAGACCTACAACGGTTTAACGCATCGTTGCCAAGTGGTAGCTGATAAGCGTTCTATCAAGTGGGTTAACGACTCGAAAGCGACCAACGTAGCCAGTACATTGGCGGCTTTGTCGGGGCTAGAGTGCCAAGGTACTTTGTATCTTTTGGTTGGTGGTGTAGGTAAAGGTGCTGACTTTAGTGAGCTCAAGCCTGTGTTGGCGCAACTGGAGCGTGTTCAGCTGTGTTGCTTCGGTGAAGATGCAGCGCAATTTATGTCGTTGCATCAATCGGCTAAGACGTTTGAAACCATGAGTGACATTATCGAAAGCATCTCAACGCAGTTGGTGCCCGGTGATATGGTGATGCTGTCTCCAGCGTGTGCAAGCTTTGATCAATTTAATAACTTCATGGCGAGAGGTGATGCTTTCACTGAACTCGCTCATGAATACGCCTAACGTGTTGAAGGACTGACATTCAGTGCAAAGAGTGAAAGAGATCAATCAATCTATTTGGCAATGGCTTAATCGTGCCACACCAGAGGCGCTTTACGACCGTCAATTAGTATGGATTGCTCTTGGACTGATGCTGACAGGCTTGGTGATGGTAACGTCGGCTTCGTTTCCTATCAGTGCTCGTTTAACCGATCAGCCATTTCACTTTATGTTTCGCCACGCCATTTTCCTTGTGTTGGCGCTAGGTGTATCCAGCGTAATATTGCAGATCCCAATGAAGCGATGGTTTCAATACAGTATGTATCTGTTGGGTTTGTCCTTCTTTTTGCTAGTGGTGGTGCTGGCCGTTGGTAAGTCGGTTAATGGTGCATCACGCTGGATTCCACTTGGACTGTTTAACTTACAACCCGCAGAAGTCGCTAAGTTATCGCTGTTTATCTTTATGGCGGGCTATCTGGTTCGTAAACAAGACGAGGTCAGAAAAACGTTTTTCGGCGGTTTCGGTAAGCCAATCATGGTGTTTGGTGCCTTTGCTGTTTTGCTTCTCGGCCAGCCCGATTTAGGTACGGTTGTTGTAATGTTGGTGACCTTGTTTGGCATGCTGTTTATTGCAGGTGCTAAGCTTTCACAGTTTATTGCCTTGATGGTGGCGGGCATTGCCGCGGTCGTTGGATTAATTGTTATAGAACCCTATCGTGTTCGACGTGTGACCTCATTCTGGGAACCTTGGAATGACCCGTTCGGCAGTGGCTACCAATTAACTCAATCACTAATGGCATTTGGTCGTGGTGATTGGATGGGACAAGGTCTTGGTAATTCGGTTCAGAAGTTAGAGTATTTGCCTGAAGCACATACCGATTTTGTGTTTGCTGTATTGGCAGAAGAGTTAGGCTTTGTTGGTGTAACTCTCGTGCTGATTCTGATCTTTAGTTTGGTACTGAAAGCGATTTTAATTGGTAAGAAAGCATTCGAGAACGACCAGTTATTCAGCGGTTATCTTGCTTTTGGTATTGGTATTTGGTTTGCATTTCAGACGCTTGTTAACGTAGGTGCCGCTTCAGGTATCGTTCCAACCAAAGGTCTAACATTGCCATTGATCAGCTACGGTGGTTCAAGTCTTATCGTCATGTCAGTCGCGGTTTCAATGCTATTGCGCATTGATCACGAATGTCGAATACAACAAGAAGAACAAGCCGACAATCAAAACGAATTAGTAGAATAAGAATCCAACGTTATGAAACAAAACAAAAAACTTTTAGTGATGGCTGGTGGTACTGGTGGTCACGTTTTCCCTGGCTTAGCCGTGGCTAAAAAGCTTCAGCAACAAGGTTGGGAAATTCGCTGGTTAGGAACCGCGGATAGAATGGAAGCGGACTTAGTGCCAAAACATGGTATTGAGATCGACTTTATCAAAGTGAAAGGCCTGCGTGGTCAAGGCATTAGCAAGTTAATTAAAGCGCCATTCCAGATTATTAATGCCATACTTCAAGCAAGACATCACATCAAAGCATGGCAGCCAGATGTAGTGCTTGGAATGGGGGGGTACGTGAGTGGCCCCGGTGGTATCGCGGCATGGTTATCCGGTATTCCAGTAGTTCTGCATGAACAAAATGCAGTGGCGGGTTTAACTAATCAATGGCTATCTAAAATTGCCAAAAAAGTATTCCAAGCTTTCCCAGGTGCTTTCCCTACTGCTGATGTAGTGGGTAATCCAGTACGTGAAGATGTGGTTGCCTTAGCTGAACCCGAGCAACGCATGGCAGAGCGCGACGGTGATATTCGTATCCTAGTGATGGGCGGCAGTCAGGGCGCTAAAATTCTGAACGATACCTTGCCAGTGACCATGGCCCAGCTTGGTGAAGGTTTTACTGTGGTGCATCAAGCCGGTAAGAACAATCAACAGCAAGTGATTGAACAATACAAATCACACTCTGTAGATAATGTTCAAGTAACTGAATTTATTGATGATGTGGCGCAAGCTTATGAATGGGCAGATCTATTAGTTTGTCGTTCAGGTGCATTAACCGTATCTGAAGTGTCAGCTGCTGGTGTTGGTTCTATCTTTGTTCCGTTCATGCACAAAGACAGGCAGCAAGCGTTGAATGCCGACCATTTAGTTGAATGTGGCGCAGCATTAATGATTGAACAGCCACAACTGACGGCTGATAAGCTAGCGAACGCTATCGCTCAGCTTGATAGAAATGAATTAAAAATGATGGCAACAAAAGCTCGTCAAGCAGCCAAGCTTGATGCTGATGTGACCGTCGCTGAAGCAATTAAAGCTTTAGCAAAATAACGAGACTGAATTGATGACGATTGAACATACC
The DNA here is from genome assembly GCF_029890535.1 of Vibrio sp. S/42/10. Classification (NCBI taxonomy): domain Bacteria; kingdom Pseudomonadati; phylum Pseudomonadota; class Gammaproteobacteria; order Vibrionales; family Vibrionaceae; genus Vibrio; species Vibrio sp. S/42/10. The sequence continues at coordinate 164,302 of NZ_JAKMZC010000006.1, forward strand.
CAAGACTTAGCGCAAATCCGTGCAATGGTGCCAGAAATGCGCCGTGTTAAATCTATCCACTTCATTGGTATTGGTGGTGCTGGAATGAGCGGGATTGCTGAAGTCTTACTAAATGAAGGCTATCAGATCACGGGTTCTGATATTGCTCAAAACCCAGTGACTGATCGTTTAGTTAGCAAGGGGGCGACAGTTTACATTGGCCACCAAGCAAGTAACGTTGCTGATGCAAGTGTAGTGGTGGTTTCAACCGCTATCAACGAAGAAAATCCAGAGATTGTTGCTGCTCGTGAAGCGCGTACACCGATTGTTCGTCGTGCGGAAATGCTGGCTGAGCTGATGCGTTTTCGTCACGGTATTGCCGTGGCTGGTACGCACGGTAAAACAACGACCACAGCGCTAGTTACACAGATTTACTCGGAAGCAGGCCTCGATCCCACTTTCGTAAACGGTGGTTTGGTGAAAAGTGCAGGCACTAATGCTCGCTTAGGTTCAAGTCGTATCCTTATCGCTGAAGCTGATGAAAGTGATGCGTCATTTCTGCATCTGCAACCAATGGTTAGTATTGTGACTAACATTGAAGCGGATCATATGGATACCTATGGCGGTGATTTTGAAACGTTAAAGCAGACGTTTATTGATTTCTTACACAACCTGCCATTCTATGGTCAGGCTGTGATGTGTGTTGACGATCCTGTTGTACGTGAGCTTATTCCTCAGGTGAGTCGCCAAGTGATTACTTACGGTTTCTCAGAAGATGCTGATATCCGTATTGAAAATTACGTACAAGAAGGGCAACAAGGCAAGTTCACTGTGGTACGTGAAGGCAAAGCTAACCTTGATATTACATTGAACATTCCGGGCCGTCATAATGCGTTAAATGCATCAGCTGCAATTGCGGTTGCGACTGAAGATGACATCAGTGATGAAGCAATTCTAAAAGCGATGGCAGGAACGGAAGGCACAGGCCGTCGTTTCGATCACTTAGGTGAGTACGAAACCGGTAAAGGCGTTGCAATGTTGGTTGATGATTATGGTCATCACCCAACTGAAGTGGATGTTACTATCCAAGCTGCACGCAGCGGCTGGACTGACAAACGTCTTGTGATGATCTTCCAACCTCACCGTTATAGCCGTACTCGCGATCTGTATGATGACTTTGCTAACGTTCTTGAGCAGGTTGATGTTCTAATTTTATTAGATGTGTACTCGGCAGGTGAGAAACCTATTGCAGGTGCGGACGGGCGTTCGTTAAGTCGAACTATTCGTGGTCGTGGTAAGATAGATCCAATCTTTGTTGCTGATATCAACGCGCTGCCGTCGGCTCTTGCTAACGTAATTCAAGGTGGTGATCTTGTTTTAACGCAGGGTGCAGGTGATGTTGGCCGTGTAGCGAAGCAGCTTGAATCGTTACAATTAGACATTAATAAAATGCAGAACGCGTAACAGAATACCGTCTACAGACTGTGGTTGATCGCTCACTTCTTGCGATTGACCTAAAATTGACCAAAAATCTTATTATCAACGTTTGATAGTTTGATTTTGCTCAGTATAATTCATAGGTTAAAGTAAGTGCTTTTACCTCTATTACGAAGATAGGGAATAGAATTGCGAACCAACGACAGGGAATGCGGGCTTTGGTAGAAAGTACTTTTAGCGAAAACCGCCACCTATTCAGTTTACCGTCGCTCAAGAAACACGCCTTAGGCGGGTCTTTTTTTGTTGTGGTGCTGCTATTCATTGGGTTTCTTTTCTATATCACACTGACTTGGATGTGGGACGATCAGCGATTGCCTCTTTCCAAAATAGTACTTCAGGGCGACTTAACTTATGTAACGGCTGGTGATGTTCAGCATGCCTTTGGCGAGCTTGAGCATATTGGAACATTCATGTCACAGGACATTGGTGTGTTGCAAAACAGTTTAGAAGCATTGCCTTGGGTGTCTGTTGTCTCAATTCGTAAACAGTGGCCAGACACAATAAAAGTATTTTTGACTGAGTATCATGCAGCAGCAATCTGGAACGGTAACATGCTGCTTAATGACGATGGTCAGGTGTTTAATGGTGATATCGGCCTATTAAAGGGCGATCGAGTCAAGCTTTACGGCCCAGACGGCACCAGCCAAGAAGTGATAGAAAAATGGCGACAGATAACTCCTTTGATTAATAGTCTAGGGTTAACCGTTACCTCGCTCGTTCTCAATGAGCGTCGCGCGTGGCAAATAATCCTAGATAACGGTATCCGTTTAGAACTAGGTAAAGATTCTTTAGATGAGCGTGTTGAACGCTTCATTTCGCTTTACAACGAATTAGGTAGTAAGGCGAATCAAGTGAGCTACATCGACCTCAGGTATGATACGGGAGCCGCTGTAGGCTGGTTTCCAGAGCAAGAGTTAGAAGAGAGCACAGATGACTAAGACCGCAGATGACAACATAATCGTTGGTCTTGATATAGGCACTGCGACCATATCAGCTCTGGTTGGTGAAATATTGCCTGATGGTCAAATCAATATCATTGGATCAGGGCAAAGCCCATCTAGAGGTATGGATAAAGGTGGTGTAAACGACCTAGAGTCGGTAGTTAAGTCGGTTCAGCGAGCTATTGATCAAGCAGAGTTGATGGCGGAATGCCAAATCAGCAATGTGTTTATCTCGCTATCAGGCAAACATATCGCAAGCCGAATTGAAAAAGGCATGGGCACTATTTCAGATGAAGAAGTGTCTCAAGACGATATGGATCGAGCGATCCATACCGCGAAATCAATTAAAATAGGTGATGAGCAGAGAATTCTGCACGTGATCCCACAAGAATTTACCATTGATTATCAAGAAGGGATTAAGAACCCACTTGGCTTATCTGGTGTTCGAATGGAAGTCAGTGTTCACCTAATTTCTTGCCATAGCGACATGGCGAGAAACATTATTAAAGCTGTTGAACGATGTGGTCTTACAGTAGAACAGATCGTGTTTTCAGGACTTGCCTCAAGTAACGCGGTAATTACTGAAGACGAGAGAGAGCTTGGAGTGTGTGTGGTAGATATCGGTGCGGGTACAATGGATATTTCCATATGGACTGGCGGCGCGCTTCGACACACAGAAGTATTTTCCTACGCAGGAAATGCAGTAACCAGTGATATTGCCTTCGCTTTCGGCACGCCAGTGAGCGATGCTGAAGAGATAAAAGTAAACCATGGTTGCGCTCTGAGTGAACTCGTAAGCAAGGATGACTCTGTTAACGTCCCAAGTGTTGGTGGTCGCCCATCGAGAAGTTTGCAACGACAAACTTTGTCGGAAGTGATTGAACCACGTTACACTGAACTTATGGGGCTCGTTAACCAAACTATTGATACGGTTCAATTACAGCTACGCGATGAAGGTATTAAACACCACCTTGCAGCTGGCGTCGTTCTCACTGGTGGAGCGGCACAAATTGACGGATTGGTAGAGTGTGCGGAACGCGTTTTCCGCAATCAAGTTCGAGTTGGTAAGCCATTAGAAGTTAGTGGCTTAACTGACTATGTTAAAGAGCCGTATCATTCTACGGCGGTTGGTTTACTTCATTACGCAAGAGATTGTCAGATAAGTGATGAAGGTGATTACAGCGAACCTAAGCGTTCAGCACCTTCTATGTCAGGCTTGTTTGGCAAATTGCGTAATTGGATACAAAAAGAGTTTTAACCTGAGTTGCAGGAAAAAACGGAGATAACACATGTTTGAACCGATGATGGAAATGTCTGACGATGCAGTAATTAAAGTCGTTGGAGTTGGTGGCGGTGGCGGTAACGCTGTTGAGCACATGGTACGTGAATCAATCGAAGGCGTAGAATTCATCAGTGTTAACACTGATGCCCAAGCACTTCGTAAAACAAGCGTGAGCAGCGTGATCCAAATTGGTGGTGATATCACTAAAGGTTTGGGCGCTGGTGCAAACCCACAAGTAGGCCGTGATGCAGCTCTCGAAGATCGAGAAAGAATTAAAGAAGTTCTAACTGGCGCCGATATGGTATTTATCGCAGCTGGTATGGGCGGTGGTACGGGTACAGGTGCTGCTCCAGTTATTGCTGAAGTTGCGAAAGAGCTAGGTGTGCTAACAGTTGCTGTTGTAACTAAGCCATTTAGCTTTGAAGGCAAAAAACGTTTAGCGTTTGCAGAGCAAGGTATTGAAGAGCTTTCTAAGCATGTGGATTCTTTAATTACGATTCCAAATGAAAAGCTACTTAAGGTACTTGGCCGTGGCGTAACACTGCTAGAAGCTTTCGCAAGTGCAAATGATGTGCTTAAAAATGCTGTACAAGGTATCGCAGAGCTAATTACTCGCCCTGGTATGATTAACGTCGATTTCGCGGATGTTCGCACTGTAATGTCTGAGATGGGTCATGCAATGATGGGTAGCGGTATCGCAAAAGGTGAAGACCGTGCTGAAGAAGCTGCTGAAACGGCAATTTCTAGCCCACTACTAGAAGACATCGACCTAGCTGGTGCGCGTGGCGTTCTTGTGAACATCACTGCAGGCCTGGACATGCGTCTAGATGAATTCGAAACTGTGGGTAATACAGTTAAGGCATTCGCTTCTGATAACGCAACTGTCGTGATTGGTACTTCTCTAGACCCTGACATGACGGATGAAATCCGTGTAACTGTTGTTGCAACAGGTATCGGAACAGAGAAAAAACCAGACATTACATTAGTTGCTGGTGGCAAGGCTAAAGTAGCGCCAACGCCTCAACCACAAGTTGCAGCTCAAACTGCACCAAAAGTGGAAGAGAAAATGGCACAGCCATTGCAAGAGAAAACTGAGGTTAAACCTCAAGTTAAGCCACAGCCAACAACGTCACCTGTTTCTTCAGGTACAGGCGCTAGCCAGAGTGCTGCACCTAAAGCTGAGAAAGAGAGTGGATACTTAGATATTCCAGCATTCTTACGACGTCAGGCTGATTAACAAATACCCAAAATTTGACTATCGTCGAATTAATGGTAAAATTCGCGGTCGGTAAATACTGACCGTGATTTGTAGCACTGATAACGAGGCAAGCAGATGATCAGACAACGTACTCTGAAAGAAATTGTGAAAACAACTGGTGTGGGTCTCCACTCTGGTCGTAAAGTCACACTTACTCTTCGCCCGGCAGCTGCAAATACAGGTATTGTTTATCGTCGTACTGATGTAAATCCACCTGTAGATTTCCCAGCTGATCCAGCATCAGTTCGTGACACTATGTTATGTACTGCTCTTGTTAACGACGAAGGCGTACGTATTTCTACAGTGGAACACCTTAACGCAGCTTTAGCGGGTATGGGTATCGACAACATTATTGTTGAGGTTGATGCACCAGAGATCCCAATTATGGATGGTAGCGCAAGCCCATTTGTATATTTGCTACAGCAAGCAGGTGTAGAAACACTGAATGCAGCGAAGCGTTTTATTCGAATCAAAAAGCCTATCCGTTTTGAAGATGGCGATAAGTGGGCAGAATTCGTCCCATTTAACGGCTTCCGCATGGACTTTGAGATCGACTTTAACCATCCCGCTATTGAATCTGATGAGCAACGTTTGTTGTTTGATTTCTCTTCACAAGGTTTTGTGAAAGAAATTTCTCGCGCTCGTACTTTCGGTTTCATGCGTGATATTGAGTATCTACAATCCCAAAATCTAGTACTTGGTGGTAGCTTTGATAATGCTATCGTACTTGACGAGTACCGAATTCTTAATGAAGAAGGTCTACGTTTTGACAATGAGTTCGTAACTCATAAAGTACTAGACGCGATTGGTGACCTTTATATGTGTGGACACGCTATTATTGGTGAGTTCCGTGCATACAAATCAGGTCATGGCCTAAATAACCAACTACTACGTGCAGTACTTGCTGACGCAGAAGCTTGGGAATGGGCAACATTCGAAGAAGAAGTAGGCTCTCCAGTTGCGTTTGCTGAACCAGGTATGGTTTTAGCGTAATTGTTGCTTACAACAATATAAGATTTCGAAAACCAGGTCATTGACCTGGTTTTTTTGTATCTATTTTCCAGATACAGTGTCGTCAACATCCGAAAGTTGTCTACCAATAGACTGCAGTCTGGCTAATCCGTCAGCAATTAGAAAGAAAAGTTCCAAGCACATCAAACAAATGGGGTTATAAATGGTCGTTAGTGTGAAAATTACTTACACTAGAGAGCATTAATTTTAACTCAAGCCTTGAAAACTCTACTCTCAAGTACAATATCAAAGATACTAGATTTATCTCAGTATCCTTGGTTAGTAACTGAAGACTAGTTCATAGCTAGTAGAGACTGACGGCATTTAAAATAGATCGCGGACGATCTGAGAACGAAGAGATTCCAAGCACATGATTACTAAGCTGCTGACAAAGGTAATTGGCAGTCGCAATGACAGAACACTGCGCCGCCTTAGAAAAATTGTAAAAGAAATTAATAACTACGAACCAACGTTAGAAGCACTTTCTGATGAAGAGTTAAAAGCTAAAACGGTTGAGTTTCGTGAGCGCTTAGATAAAGGCGAATCGCTAGATCAACTTTTACCTGAAGCATTTGCTACAGTACGTGAAGCGTCTAAACGTGTTTACGGCATGCGTCACTTTGACGTGCAGTTGATTGGTGGCATGGTTCTAAATGCTGGCCAAATCGCAGAGATGCGTACTGGTGAAGGTAAAACTCTTACCGCAACTCTACCAGCTTATCTTAACGCCCTACCAAGCAAAGGTGTTCACGTTGTAACGGTGAACGATTACCTAGCGAAGCGTGATGCGGAAACAAACCGACCACTATTTGAATTCCTTGGCATGACAGTTGGCGTGAACGTGCCAAATATGGCTCCGCCAGAGAAGAAAGAAGCGTACCAAGCCGATATCCTATACGGAACAAACAACGAGTTTGGTTTTGATTACCTGCGTGACAACATGGCTTTCCGTGCTGAAGATAGAGTTCAACGTGAACGTTTCTTCGCTGTAGTCGATGAAGTTGACTCAATCTTAATCGATGAAGCTCGTACTCCGTTAATTATCTCTGGTCCTGCTGAAGATAGCTCAGATCTTTATACGCGCATTAATACGCTGATCCCTTCTCTAGAGCGTCAAGATAAAGAAGATTCAGAAGAGTACCGTGGTGAAGGTCACTACACCATGGACGAAAAATCTAAACAGGTTCACCTGACTGAAAACGGTCAAGAATTTGTTGAAGAGTTAATGGTTAAAAATGGATTGATGGAAGAGGGCGATACACTTTACTCTCCAACCAATATCAGCTTACTTCACCACGTAAATGCGGCTCTTCGTGCGCACGTATTGTTTGAGAAAAACGTAGACTACATCGTTACTGAAGAAGGCGAAGTGGTTATTGTTGATGAACATACTGGTCGTACTATGCCTGGTCGTCGTTGGTCTGAAGGTTTACACCAAGCTGTTGAAGCGAAAGAAGGTGTAAAGATTCAAAACGAAAACCAAACGTTAGCATCGATTACCTTCCAGAACTTCTTCCGTTTGTACGAGAAACTGTCTGGTATGACAGGTACAGCCGATACAGAAGCTTTCGAATTCCAGTCTATCTACGGCCTAGAAACGGTGGTTATCCCAACCAACAAGCCTATGGTTCGTAACGATATGCCAGATGTGGTTTATCGTACCGAAGAAGACAAATTCAATGCGATCATTGAAGACATTAAAGATCGTGTTGCGGCTGGTCAGCCATCACTGGTTGGTACGGTTTCTATCGAAAAATCAGAACTACTGTCTAACGCACTGAAAAAAGCAAAAATTAAGCATAACGTTCTCAATGCTAAGTTTCACGAAATGGAAGCCGAGATCGTTGCACAAGCGGGTACGCCAAGCGCGGTAACTATCGCAACTAACATGGCTGGTCGTGGTACCGATATCGTATTAGGTGGTAGCTGGCAGGCTCAGGTAGAGAAGCTAGAAAACCCAACTCAAGAGCAGATCGATAAGATCAAAGCTGACTGGAGAGTTATCCACGATAAAGTACTTGAGTCCGGTGGTCTGCACATCATTGGTACTGAGCGCCATGAATCTCGCCGTATCGATAACCAGCTACGTGGTCGTTCTGGTCGTCAAGGTGATGCGGGTTCTTCTCGTTTCTACCTATCAATGGAAGACTCTCTGCTACGTATCTTTACGTCTGATCGTATGGCTGGCCTTATTCAAAGTGGTATGGACGAAGGCGAAGCGATTGAATCTAAGATGCTGTCTCGCTCAATTGAAAAAGCACAACGTAAAGTGGAAGGTCGTAACTTCGATATCCGTAAGCAGCTTCTTGAGTACGATGATGTAGCTAATGACCAACGTAAAGTGGTTTATGAGCTTCGTGACGAACTGATGAGTTCTGACGACATCAGCGAAATGATCGAACACAACCGTGAAGACGTGTTTACTTCGGTTATCGATGAGTACATTGCACCTCAATCTCTTGAAGACATGTGGGATATCGCTGGTCTACAAGATCGCCTGAAAAACGACTTCGATCTAGACTTTGATATTCAAGGTTGGTTGGACGAAGACGACAAGCTTTATGAAGAAGCATTGCGTGAGCGTATTATTGGTATGGCGGTTGACTCGTACAAACAAAAAGAAGAAGTGGTTGGTGCTCAAGTACTGCGTAACTTCGAAAAGTCTGTGATGCTACAAACGCTAGACGGTCTTTGGAAAGAGCACTTGGCTGCGATGGATCACCTTCGTCAAGGTATACACTTACGTGGTTATGCTCAGAAGAACCCGAAACAAGAGTACAAGCGCGAGTCGTTTGAACTGTTTGAAGGCCTGTTAGATGTACTGAAAACAGACGTTGTTACCATTCTTTCTAAGGTTCGCGTTCAGCAACAAGAAGAAGTTGAAAAGATGGAAGCTCAACGTCAAGCTCAAGCTGAAGAAGCGGCGCGTCGTGCTCAAACACAACATGCAGTGGCTGAAAATCAGTTAGCTGACGATGAAGCTGAAGCGGTATCTCCACAAACGGTAGTACGTGATGAGCGTAAAGTGGGTCGTAACGAACCATGCCCATGTGGAAGTGGCAAAAAATACAAACAGTGTCACGGTAAAATTGACTAATGCTTTGCTGTAATGGCTGATAACTTCGTCGGCGATGCTCATTTACACTTGTAAACTCTGCGTCGCCTCCTCGTTCTCAACCAATACAGCTTTGCCTAAATATAGTTCTGATTAAAGAGTCGCTTAGGCGGCTCTTTTTGTATGTAAATTTCGTGGCTTATCTTTTGATGAAAGGGTAAGTCGTCATTCCCTCTAGCGAGGAACGAGTCTAGTAGGGAATCTCGTTTAATAGTTAGACTCACGCTCTTGTATTAGATCCTCAACTCAGTTGTTTGTCCTTCTTGAGGATGACGTATTGAGGGGGATGAGTGAGCAAAGCGTTTTATTAAGGAACACCATCATATGAAAAGAATCCATATTGTTGCGGGCATTATCTTCAACCAAGATAAATCACAGGTCTTTATTACTAAACGCCCAGACAATAAACACAAAGGTGGCTTTTGGGAGTTCCCTGGCGGCAAGGTTGAAGTAGGGGAAACCATTGAACAAGCAATGGCTCGTGAGTTAGATGAAGAAATTGGCATCAAGGTAACTGAACAGTCTCTCTTTGAGCATCTTGAATTTGATTACAGTGATAAATCGCTTAAGTTTGATTTCATCCTTGTGACAGCCTTTGAGCAACAGCCTTATGGTAAAGAGGGTCAACAAGGTGAATGGGTAAACCTAGAATCTTTGAATCAATACCCCTTCCCAGAGGCAAATGTGCCAATTTTAGAGCGAGTAATAAAAGAGTTTTCGTAATTGCTAGCCTGAGTTTGAGATTGTTGTTAGTTTAAAGGGATTAACCGATTGAACGTTGCCGCACGAGATAAGTGGCAACGGTAACCAAAACAATGGAGATATTCGCAGTGGTAAGAATTGCAATTGCAGGAGCAGCGGGCCGTATGGGTCGTAACTTGGTGAAAGCCGCTCATCATAATTCAGAAGCAAGTGTTGGTGCTGGTTCAGAGCGTCCAGAGTCATCTTTAGTGGGCGTTGATGTCGGCGAGTTATGTGGTGAAGGTCGTTTTGATGTCGCTTTAGTGGATGACTTGTCTAAAGCTATCGAAGAGTTTGATGTGATCGTCGATTTTACCGCACCTGTTAGCACATTAGCGAATATTGAACTTTGTAAACGTCATGGTAAAAAGCTGATCATCGGCACAACGGGTTTCTCTGAAGAAGAAAAGCAGGCTATCGATGCGGCGTCAAAAGAGATGCCAATTGTCATGGCACCTAACTACAGCGTTGGTGTAAACCTGGTATTTAAGCTGCTAGAAAAGGCCGCTAAAGTGATGGGCGATTACTGTGATGTTGAAATCGTTGAAGCTCACCATCGCCACAAGGTAGATGCACCTTCAGGCACGGCTATTGGTATGGGTGAAGCGATTGCTGGTGCGATGGGTAATGAGCTTAACGATGTAGCCGTATGGTCACGTGAAGGTATTACTGGTGAGCGAACTAAGGATGAGATCGGTTTTGCGACGATTCGTGCCGGCGACATTATTGGTGAGCACACCGCTATGTTTGCTGATATCGGTGAGCGAGTGGAAATTACCCATAAAGCGACTGACCGAATGACTTTTGCCAATGGTGCAATCAAGGCGGCAGTTTGGCTAAATGATAAACCAGCAGGCTTTTATACCATGACTGACGTCCTTGGTTTGAATGACCTATAAATAGATATTTATGCGCTGGCAATTGCCAGCGCTTTCTTTATTTGATACATTTTCCTTCGTAATATCCCTTTTACAAACCTCTCTCTAGTTTCTTCTTATCGTCGATTTTCTCTTATTTAACTGCGATTTTTAATGCTTATAGTGTGCTTTTTGTTTTAGATCTTTAAATTTCGACCTTTTCTCTTTGTATTTATCGATTGCGTTTTGTTGCTGATATTTTTATCACTCTATGGTTGGCTAAAATGAGGGATGAAAATTAGAAAATCGTAATATTCGGACAAAATGAGCATGAAAGTTAAACTTTTGAAGCTTTGATGGTGTAAATTGAATTAGTCCTTACAAATGTTTAATTTCTTTTGCGTTAAATGTTGACACGTATCACGCAGATCACTAAAATATCGCCAATTTGTCTAATTTCCATAAACACGCAGTTTCTGGTGTTACAGGAAGGTAGATTTGCAAATTAAATCAATTTTAATGCATTTTTATTTCTGGAGGTTGTCTTGAAGAAGTCAGCACTACTCGTCCTAGAAGATGGGACAGTATTTCACGGTGAAGCCATTGGCGCTGTAGGTTCCGCAGTTGGTGAAGTCGTTTTTAATACCTCGATGACGGGGTACCAAGAAATCCTCACTGATCCTTCCTATTCTCAACAAATCGTAACCCTTACTTACCCTCACATTGGCAATACCGGAACCAATTCCGAAGACGAAGAATCTTCTTCAATCCACGCTCAAGGCCTTGTGATTCGCGATCTCCCTCTAATCGCTTCTAACTTCCGTAATGAACAATCCCTTTCTGATTACCTTAAGTCGCAAAACGTTATTGGTATCGCTGATATCGATACTCGTAAGCTGACGCGTATTCTTCGTGAAAAAGGTGCTCAAAACGGTTGTATCGTAGCGGGTAACAACCTTGATGAGGCTCTAGCTCTGGCTAAAGCAAAAGAATTCCCTGGCCTGAAAGGTATGGACCTTGCGAAAGAAGTTACAACAAAAGAAGCGTATCAATGGAAACAAGGTTCGTGGACGCTTACGGGTGGACTTCCTGAAGCGAAAGCAGACTCTGAATTGCCATACCACGTTGTTGCTTATGACTTCGGCGCAAAACGAAACATCTTACGAATGCTTGTTGACCGCGGCTGCCGCCTAACGGTTGTTCCTGCTGAAACTTCAGCAGAAGAAGTACTCGCTCTGAACCCAGACGGTGTTTTCCTTTCAAATGGCCCTGGTGACCCAGAACCATGTACTTACGCAATTGAAGCGACAAAAGTGTTCCTAGAAAAAGGCTTACCAATCTTCGGTATCTGTCTAGGTCACCAGATTCTTGCTCTTGCGTCAGGCGCTAAGACAGTGAAGATGAAGTTTGGTCACCACGGTGCAAACCACCCGGTTAAAGATTTAGATCGTGATGTTGTGATGATTACTTCGCAAAACCACGGCTTTGCTGCTGACGAAGAAACCCTTCCAGAGACACTGCGTGCAACGCACAAATCATTATTTGATGGTTCTCTACAAGGTATTCACCGTACAGACAAACCAGCATTCAGCTTCCAAGGTCACCCGGAAGCAAGCCCAGGTCCAGAAGACGCAGCGCCGTTATTCGACCACTTTATTGAACTAATCAAACAGCACACAGCGTAATTCGGAGTAGTAGACAATGCCAAAACGTACTGACATTAAAAGTATTCTTATTCTAGGTGCTGGCCCGATCGTTATCGGCCAAGCATGTGAGTTCGATTACTCTGGTGCTCAAGCTTGTAAAGCGCTTCGCGAAGAAGGTTACCGAGTTATTCTTGTAAACTCGAACCCAGCGACAATCATGACTGACCCAGATATGGCAGATGCAACTTACATCGAGCCTATCCAATGGGAAGTTGTGCGTAACATCATCGCTAAAGAGAAGCCCGATGCAGTCCTACCTACTATGGGTGGCCAAACTGCATTGAATTGTGCTCTAGACTTAGAAAAGCACGGCGTTCTTGAAGAGTTCGGTGTTGAAATGATTGGTGCAACGGCTGACGCTATCGATAAAGCAGAAGACCGTTCACGCTTCGATAAAGCAATGAAAGCAATTGGCCTTGAGTGTCCAACTGCTGATACTGCGAAAACCATGGAAGAAGCTTATAAAGTTCAAGAATTGGTTGGCTTCCCTTGTATCATTCGTCCATCGTTCACTATGGGTGGTACTGGTGGCGGTATCGCTTACAACAAAGAAGAATTTGAAGAAATTTGTCGTCGTGGTTTGGACCTATCTCCAACAAACGAACTTCTTATCGATGAATCACTTATCGGTTGGAAAGAGTACGAGATGGAAGTGGTTCGTGACAAAAACGACAACTGTATCATCGTATGTGCGATTGAAAACTTTGACCCAATGGGTATTCACACCGGTGACTCAATCACAGTGGCGCCAGCTCAAACGCTGACAGACAAAGAATACCAACTAATGCGTAACGCTTCTCTAGCGGTACTGCGTGAGATTGGTGTTGAAACAGGTGGTTCAAACGTACAGTTTGGTATCAACCCGAAAGATGGCCGTATGGTTATCATCGAGATGAACCCACGTGTATCTCGCTCTTCTGCACTAGCTTCTAAAGCGACAGGTTTCCCAATCGCTAAGATTGCAGCGAAACTGGCTGTTGGCTTTACGCTAGATGAGCTAATGAATGACATCACTGGTGGCGCAACGCCAGCGTCATTCGAACCAACAATCGACTACGTAGTTACTAAGATTCCTCGTTTTAACTTCGAGAAATTTGCAGGTGCTAACGACCGTCTAACAACGCAAATGAAGTCGGTTGGTGAAGTTATGGCTATCGGCCGTAACCAACAAGAATCTCTACAGAAAGCACTTCGCGGCCTAGAAGTTGGCGCGACTGGTTTTGACGAAATGGTAGACCTAGACGCACCTGATGCGCTAACGACTATCCGTCATGAACTAAAAGAAGCTGGCGCAGAACGTATTTGGTACATCGCTGACGCATTCCGTGCTGGTATGTCGGTAGATGGTGTATTCAACCTAACGCAAATCGACCGTTGGTTCCTAGTTCAAATCGAAGACATCGTTAAGCTAGAGCAAGAACTTAAAGCGAAAGGCTTTGCTGGTCTAAACAAAGACGAGTTAAACAAGCTTAAGCGTAAAGGTTTTGCTGATGCACGCTTATCTAAGATTCTAGGTGTAGCGGAAAGCGAAATCCGTCGCATGCGTGACCAATACGATATACACCCTGTTTACAAGCGTGTAGATACGTGTGCTGCTGAGTTCTCTTCAGATACGGCGTACATGTACTCATCTTACGATGAAGAGTGTGAAGCGAATCCAACAGACAAAGACAAGATCATGATCTTGGGTGGAGGTCCAAACCGTATCGGTCAAGGTATCGAGTTTGATTACTGTTGTGTACACGCCTCACTAGCACTACGCGAAGATGGCTACGAAACTATCATGGTTAACTGTAACCCTGAGACAGTTTCTACAGACTACGATACGTCTGACCGCCTGTACTTCGAACCAGTAACTCTGGAAGATGTACTGGCGATCGCTCGTGTTGAGAAGCCAAAAGGCGTTATCGTTCAGTACGGTGGTCAAACGCCACTTAAACTGGCTCGTGCTCTTGAAGCTGCTGGCGTACCAATTATTGGTACTAGTCCAGACGCAATCGACCGTGCAGAAGACCGTGAGCGTTTCCAAGTTGCTGTAGACCGCCTAGGCCTGCTTCAACCACAAAATGCAACCGTAACAACAATGGAGCAAGCGGTTGAGAAATCTCGCGAAATCGGCTTCCCACTTGTTGTACGTCCTTCTTACGTACTTGGTGGTCGTGCGATGGAAATCGTATACGACGAGCAAGACCTGCGTCGCTACTTCAACGAAGCAGTCAGCGTATCAAACGAATCTCCAGTATTACTTGATAGCTTCTTAGATGACGCTATTGAGGTAGACGTAGATGCGATTTGTGATGGTGAGCGTGTTGTTATCGGCGGTATCATGGAGCATATCGAACAAGCGGGTGTTCACTCTGGTGACTCAGCATGTTCTCTTCCTGCATACACGCTAAGCCAAGAAATCCAAGACGTAATGCGCGAGCAAGTTGAAAAGTTAGCGTTTGAGTTGGGTGTTCGTGGTCTGATGAATACGCAGTTTGCTGTTAAAGATAACGAAGTATACCTAATCGAGGTTAACCCTCGTGCAGCACGTACTGTTCCATTCGTGTCTAAAGCTACAGGCGCACCGATTGCTAAGATTGCAGCGCGTGTAATGGCTGGTCAATCACTAGAGTCTCAAGGCTTTACGAAAGAAATCATCCCACCTTACTACTCAGTGAAAGAAGTTGTACTTCCATTCAACAAATTTCCTGGTGTTGACCCACTGTTAGGCCCAGAAATGCGCTCTACTGGTGAAGTTATGGGTGTTGGTGCGACATTCGCAGAAGCATACTCTAAAGCTGAGTTGGGTTGTGGCAACATCTACCCAGAAGGCGGCCGTGCACTTCTTTCTGTTCGTGAAGGCGACAAAGAGCGTGTTGTTGACCTAGCTTCTAAGCTATCTAAGCTTGGTTACCAGTTAGACGCAACTCACGGTACTGCAGTTATTCTTGGCGAAGCGGGTATTAACCCACGTCTAGTAAACAAGGTACACGAAGGTCGTCCTCACATTCTTGACCGTATCAAGAATAACGAGTACACGTACATCGTGAACACTGCTGCTGGCCGTCAAGCGATTGAAGATTCTAAAGTTCTTCGTCGCGGCGCATTGGCTGAGAAGGTTAACTACACGACTACGCTAAACGCTGCATTTGCGACTTGTATGGCGCACACTGCAGACGCGAAGACGTCAGTAACTTCAGTTCAAGAGCTACACGCTCAGGTTAAAGCTTCTCTAGCGTAATGGCCTAAAGCGTAACGCTGTTAAACAGATATAAATACTCAAAGCCTACTCTTCGGAGTGGGCTTTTTTATGTCTGTTATTCTGTAGTGGTTAAATGATGAATATTTGGAATAGGTTAAAATCTTGTGTTTCGTTATTGCTCACCTACAGTGAGTGGTAACTTGTCGTTACACAGGACTTTAAGGCGTTGGGTATATGGAAATCACTCTTGATATATTGGCTATCTTGTTTGTTATTGCAACGGCGGCAGGCTTCATCGATGCAATGGCTGGTGGTGGTGGCTTACTGACTCTACCTGCATTGCTAGCGGCCGGAGTGCCACCAACTCAAGCATTGGCAACCAATAAACTCCAAAGCTCATTTGGTAGCTTTTCCGCCAGTTGGTATTTCGTGCGCAACGGTATTGTCAGTATCAAAGAGATGCGCCTTGCTATCTTTTGTACCTTTATCGGCTCTGCTATTGGCGCCGAGTTAGTTCAGCACATTGATGCGAGCCTACTGACCAGTGTGATACCGCTGCTGCTTATCGCTATCTCTCTCTATTTCCTGTTGGCACCGCAAACTAGAGCGTCTGAAGGAAAACAGAAGATCTCTGAGGCGATGTTTGCTCTGTGTGTAGGTGGTGGAGTTGGTTTCTATGATGGTTTCTTTGGCCCAGGAACAGGTTCTATCTTCACAGTCTGCTTTGTTGCGATTGGTCACTTCTCGTTAGTCGATGCTACGGCGCGCACCAAGGTACTTAATTTTACCTCTAATATTGCCGCATTGATCTTCTTTATTTTGGCTGGCTTGCCTATTTGGGAGTTAGGATTAGTGATGGCGGTTGGCGGTTTTATGGGCGCTCAGCTTGGCGCTAAAGTGGTGGTGACAAAAGGGCAGAAATGGATTCGACCCCTTGTGATCGTTATGTCGATGCTAATGGCGTCTAAACTGCTTTGGGAACAGCATCAACAATGGATTCTATCAGTGTTCTAACTCGTGGAGACTGATAGCTATTTGGTCTTACACAGATATGAATCGGTCGAATTAAGCCTGCTAATTCGGTGAAGCTATACAGGTATTGAGGCTCAATATTGAGTGTTTTTACGATAGAGAGCGGGATTAACGCTGGCCCAGTCCCGCCCAATGCAAGTTGAGCCGCTGCGGTGTAGGCATCCATCTCCATCAAGGGCTTGATACCAAACTTCTCTAAGACAGAAAGTTGATAAGAGTTCGCGGGGTTGGTCATATCGTTGGTAATCACCAATGGAGGAAGCTCCGTTAGCGGTGACTTACTCACTATGTAAAACGGCTCATCAAACAGATGGAAGGTCATCAACCCATGATGCGGTGGTAATAAGCCTGCGCATAACCCTAAGGTCGCTTTGCCCGATTGCACTCTTTCTATGATTCGAGGTGTGTGGTTAGTGGTAATGGTGATGTATTTATCTTGCTGGATAAATTGGCCCATCATCTCACCTAGATAGCCCGCTATCAGAGATTTAGAGCTGTCTAAGGTGATAAGAGTCGTATCTTCCAACTCTTGTTGTTCATAAATAAGACCACGTAACTCATTGAATGTTGGGCCTATACTCTCGATCAATGCAATCGCATCTGGCGTCAGTTTTATCTGTCGGCCACTCGGTTCTATGAGTTTCTTGCTTAACTTCTTCTCTAAATTAGCAATCCGTTTGCTGACCGCTGATTGGCTGATATAAAGCAAACTGCCTGTGCGGCTCATGGTCTTTGCTTTACTCAATACCAGTAGAGTTTCGATTCCTTCGAGTAGCATTGGGTTATATTCATGAAAGTTGGGAATAATTAAACCAAGTTACCTCAAACACTCTTCATTCTCTAGATTTGAAGCGAAAGGTTTGAACTCAGTTAGGTATTTTAAATTAGGAACGTAAAGTGTCACGAAAGATCATAAGAATGGATTGGAGAGTGAACCGGATTAAAAAAGGCTCCGTTGCGGAGCCTTCAATTTGTACCGATGGCCTATTTGATAGCAAAGGTTGGCAATGATAAATGCCAACGAATGGCGCCAAGCCTGATCAATAGTGTTGAGAACACGCCGGCCAAAAATGCAGTTTCTGAGTCGTGTCCCATGCTGATCGCTATAGTATGGAAAGCGCCACCAATGATACAAGCAGTCGCGTAGACTTCACTTCTTAGGATCATTGGGACCTCACGAGCAAGTACGTCACGGATAATGCCGCCACCACAGCCTGTGATCACACCCATGATAATAGCAACCAATGCAGAGTCTTGATAAATCAGTGCTTTCTCGACACCAATGCCAACAAATACCGCTAAGCCGATCGCATCACATACTGGAAGGATCCACCAAGCCAAACGCTTTGGGCGTCTTACTATAATCATGGTCAGCAAACAGGTGGTGATGATGACCCAAAGGTAGGTGGTATCGGTGATCCAAAATACGGGAGTTGCACCTAATGCCATGTCACGAATAGTGCCGCCGCCAATCGCGGTTACACTGCCTAGAACGGCGACGCCAAAGGGATCCATCTTAAGACGGCCTGCGACAAATACGCCTGAGACGGCAAAGATGGCAGTGCCAAATAAATCGATAATATAAAGCAGCATGGAGTCCATGATACTGGTGCTCTTATAGTTAAAATTGTAGGGATAGGTCGGTGGCGAATTGTACGAAAAAACGCAGCAAATAGTTAGTGATTTTGCCTAGCTCTATCGAAGAAATCGCACACTTGTTGGATCGCTTTCAAAGTTCTCGTTGTCGGGCGATTAATCCAGTCAGAATTGAGGGACCAAATCTGATTTTGAGCGACAGCTGGGATCTCATCTTCCCATGTTTGCCACATGGTTCCATTCTCAATCGCGTGCTGAGAAGTGAAGATCACTTGCGGTTTTCTTAAGACAACTTGTTCAATTCCAACTTGCGGATAAGGGGATGCGCTGTCTTCAAAAATATTGCGGCCACCACAAAACTCAAACACCTCACTTGGCCAGTGCCCTTGAGCAACTGTGATGATCGGTTTCTCACTGAGTTGGTAGAAGTAGTTTACTGGCTCGGCATCTTTGTATTTTATTCTCAACGCCTTGAGCTGCTCTTTGTATTGCTGAGCGTTATTTTCGCCAATGCTTGGATCGCTAGCGTATTGGCTGAGTTGTTCAATATTGGTGGCGATACTGTTTAGGCTTTTGGTCTTGGAGTAGTAAAGATTAAAACCAAATTGCTCTAGTTTCGCCAGTTCTCTGGGCGGGTTTCCGGCTGGCCACGCAAGAATCAAATCAGGCTGAAGTGCAATGATCTTCTCAACCTTGATGCCTTGGTAATTCGCCACTTTCTCTAGCTTGTCAGCTTGTGGTGGGTAATCACTTCGCTCACTAACCGCGACAAGCTTATCACCTAAACCAGCGCTGTAGGCGAGCTCAGTGGCGTGAGGAGCAAGGCTTACTACGCGTTGAGCTGGCTGTACTTTTTCTGGAGTCAGCGATGTTTCTTCTGCAAATGATAAAGGCAGCCATAAGCTGGAAGATAAAAGAGTAAGTCTTGTAACAAGTGCTAAAGGTTTCACTCTAAATCCCTTGGTGAACAAATAGTAAGATTAGGCTTTGTAAAAATATCCAGATAGCGATACGGCCAAATAGTAGCTTCTGAACCTGCGACAAATGCAGGGCTGATGGGGCGATTCTGCCACCTAATTTGGCTCGAATGGCTTTGGTGTTGTCGTAAATCGCTGGGCCACCCAATGACAGCTCAAGCTTGTTGCCAACGGCCGTGATTAACCATGCAGGGCCGGGCAGTGGCCAAGAGCGACTTTGGACTAGCATCATTTTAAATGTGTGCGTGGCTTTATCACCACATACGATCATCAAAGCAAATAAACGCATCGGTATAAATTCGAGAATAGCGACGATCTTGATTGCCGTTGATCCAAATGGAGAAAATTGCTTGCGACTTGGCGACCAAGCTCGAGCTAACTCGACTACTAGACGATACATTAACGCGGCGATGCCACCACCAATGGCGTACCAGAACAACACACAAACCACGTTACGAGCGTAACCCATGATGATGGTTTCTACGGCGGCTTTACCTAGGCCAAGTGATGACAGTGATTCAGTTTGACGATTAACAATCGGCGCCAATAACTGGCGAGCCGTGGCTTTATCTTCTCGACCAAGTGCTTTGATCAGTTGGTTTGTTAGCTTTTCATTGTTGCGCCAATCAATCGCCAGTAATAACAGTGCTAATTCAAACAGTTGAGATTGCCAAACCAATGGTTGCAGTGCTAATAGAATTACTAGACTCGGCAGTACCATCAACCCCCAAGCTAATGTGCCCGAGATTAAGTTTTGGGAATAGTTTTGGTTGTTATTAACCTTGCTTGCTAAAAGCTCAGCAAACTTATGCCATAAGGTTGTGGGATGTGCGGCATGGGGGATAGGTAAAATCAAATGAAAAAGCAGTGCTCCCCACATTACAAGGAGCACGCCATTTGCAAATACCTGATCAAACAGTGTTTGCATGTCTAGTCGCTTAGTTTAGTAGGGCAACCATCTTGATAACCATTTCTGAAGAGCTTTGTGCTGCTAGTGGCAGAAACTCTTCGAAGCTCATTGGTGATTCTTTGTCTGCAACGTCAGAGATTGCACGAACAACCACGAATGGTACTTGGAATTGGTGACAAGCTTGAGCGATGGCCGATGCTTCCATCTCTACAGCAACGACAGATGGGAAGTGCTTGCGAATGAACGCTTGACGTTCTGCTGTGCAAACAAATGCGTCGCCAGTACAGATAAGACCGCGAACGGCGTGCTTATCTTCCATTTGTGCTAGTGCTTGTTCAGCGACAGCCATCAGCTTGTCGTCAGCTTTAAATGCTGCAGGTTGACCTGCCATTTGGCCGATTTCGTAACCGAAAGCTGTAACGTCTGCATCGTGGTGACGAACTTCAGTTGAGATCACGACATCACCAAGGTTCAGTGTTGAATCAAAACCGCCAGCAGAGCCCGTGTTTAGAACAACATCTGGTTGGTATTCGCTTAATAGGATTGAAGTCCCAACAGCCGCTGCTACTTTACCAATGCCTGATTGAAGTAAAACAACGTCAACACCATTTAGCTGACCAGAGAAAAAGGTACAACCGCCTTTATTAACTTCAGTAATGTCTGAAATTGCTGCTTTTAGGATCGCAACTTCTTGCTCCATTGCGCCAATGATGCCGATTTTCATGTGTAGTCTCTTAATAAATAATATTTAAACAGTAGAGCGAAATTGTAGCATGGATAAGAAGTGTCGAGCGACTGCCCAGAGGCACTTCTCATCCGAATAGCAGTGATTTATCTGCGGATTCTTTTATCTATTTGATTAGGCCTTCGCTTTTTAAGCTAGCACGAAGTTGTTCTGCACGTTTTCTGTTTACGCCAAAATCAGAATGGCCAGTGCGAGATTCTGAACGCACGATCAGTTTGTCATCAGTGATCTTAAGTTCTAAGTCATCGACAAAGCGCATGATGCGAGAAGTACATTCAATACGCAGATAATCTTCTGTTTTACTCGCGGTTTTCGATCCAGGTAAAGTTAGTGCAACCTGCTCAATCGCATCTAAGTTTGCTGAGTCAGATAACTCAAACGTGTCCAATGCATGCTGCTCACGGCCATCTTGAGTTGATACGCAGTTTGGTTTGTCTCCACAAGGTGATGAAGTTCTGTCTTTCATGTTCGTGATTCCTTGGCTGCATGCGGTTAAAGTTAAAAGAGATAGAGAAAGGAGAGCGGCTTTTTTCATGGTGTTTCCTATGGCTTGTTTTTAATTCTAATTGTAGTTATCGGCATTGGTTTATTTGTAATTGTTTTACGTATTTTCGTGATGCTTGTGATAAACGTATCTAATTTAAAAAAGGATCCATAATTGGATCCCTTTTTTATAGTAACGAACTGAGTAATAAAGGAAACCTAGTCACACTTCTAGGTAATCCAATATTCCTTCCGCGGCTTTACGGCCTTCATCGATAGCAGTCACCACTAAATCAGATCCTCGAACTGCATCACCACCTGCAAAGATCTTACTGTTGGTGGTTTGGTATTGAAACTCTTGCTGTCCGGGAGCCTTGATGCGACCCCATTGGTCGAGCTCTACACCAAATGGTTCTAGCCATTCCATTGCATGAGGTTGGAAACCAAATGCCATGATCACAGCATCGGCTTCTAGAACATGTTCACTGCCTTCAACGGGTTCCGGACGACGTCGGCCTGCTTCATCTGGTTCACCTAGCGCCGTTTTCACCACTTTGACGCCAGTAACATGACCTGATGAATCGGTTTCCAATGCTAATGGCTGAAGGTTGAACATGAACTTCACGCCTTCTTCTTTTGCATTCTTCACCTCACGGCGAGAGCCTGGCATGTTGGCCTCATCACGACGATAAGCACAGACGACGTTAGCAGCATGCTGACGAATAGACGTTCGAACACAGTCCATCGCAGTATCACCACCACCAAGCACGACCACTTTTTTGCCTTTCATGTCGATGAATGGCGTTGGATTATCCAGCTCCATGACCTTGTAGGTATTGGAAACAAGAAAGGGTAGAGCATCATAAACGCCCGGTGCTTCTTCGTTGTCTAACCCAGCTCGCATGTTTTTATAGGTACCGACCCCTAAGAAAACGGCATCATAATCATCGACAAGTTGTTGTAGTTGAACGTCTTTACCGACTTCGGTATTCATCTTAAATTCGACACCCATACCACTAAAGATACGGCGACGGTTTTCCATGATGCCTTTCTCGAGTTTGAACGATGGGATACCAAACGTTAGTAGGCCACCGATCTCCGGGTAGCGGTCAAATACCACGGCCTTCACACCGTTTCGAACTAAGATATCAGCTGCTGCAAGACCTGCAGGGCCAGCGCCAATGATCGCGACCTTTTTGTCGGTCCATTCAACGTGAGACATGTCTGGTTTCCAGCCCATCTCAAACGCTTTGTCATTGATGTATTTTTCAATGTTGCCGATGGTTACTGCGCCGAAATCGTCGTTGAGGGTACAAGAGCCTTCACATAGACGATCTTGAGGACAAACTCGGCCGCAAACCTCAGGCAAGCTGTTGGTTTGGTGAGACAGTTCAGCCGCTTCGATAATACGCCCTTCATTGGCAAGCTTGAGCCATTGAGGGATATAGTTATGGACTGGACACTTCCATTCACAGTAGGGGTTACCACAGTCTAGACAGCGGTCAGCTTGCGCTTTGGCTTGTTGCTTAGTGAAAGGTTCGTAGATCTCTACAAACTCAATCTTACGTATCTTGATTGGCTTCTTCGCTGGGTCTACGCGATTCACATCAATAAATTGGTATACATTCTGGCTCATTATTGGCTCCTTCCAATTATTGCGCTTGAACACGAAGTTCAGCAGAGCTACGACTTTGGTGGCCGAGCAAGGTGTTAAGATCCGCCGTCTTTGGCTTCACTAAGTAGAACTTCGGAATCCATTCATCAAAGTTCGCCAGAATAGCTTCAGCGTGTACTGAGCCCGTTTCTTCTAAGTGTTCTGCAATTAAGCCACGCAGATGTTCTTGGTGGATAAATAGGTCAGACAGAGAAAGTGCCTCGACCGACTCGTTGTTCACTCGGCCTTGGAAGTCTTCATTCTTATCCATCACATAAGCAAAACCACCTGTCATACCCGCGCCGAAGTTCACGCCCGTTGCACCAAGAATGGCAACAATACCACCAGTCATGTATTCACAGGCGTTGTCACCCGCACCTTCAATCACAGCAACCGTACCTGAGTTACGTACACCAAATCGTTCGCCAGCAGTACCAGCAGCAAACAGCTTGCCTCCGGTTGCGCCATACAGACAAGTGTTGCCGATAATGGTCGCTTCGTTACAGGTAAATGCGGTGCCTTGGTGAGGCTTGATAACCACTTTTCCGCCAGCCATGCCTTTGCCAACATAGTCATTGGCATCACCTGTTAGGTAAAGCTCAACACCACCTGCGTTCCAAACTGCAAAAGATTGGCCTGCGGTGCCGTCGAGGTACAACTTGATTGGTGAACCTGCCATGCCTTGGTTGCCGTATCGCTTAGCAATTTCGCCAGAGATACGAGCGCCAATCGAACGATCGGTGTTGATCACGTTGTAGTAAAGGCTGGTGGATTGACGTTTCTCAATTGCATCGATTACGTCATCAAGGATCTGTTGGTTGAGCTGAGCCTTATCAAACGGTGCGTTTGGTTCTGTCCAAAACAGTGGATGACCTTCAGTAGATACCGGAGCTTCCAATATCGATGAAAGATCCAACTTACTCTGCTTCGCCGTGAGACCTTGAACGGCTTCAAGCAAATCAGTACGGCCAATCAGGTCAGTAATCTTTTCTACGCCAAGCTCTGCAAGGTATTGGCGAACCTCATCGGCTAGGCCGGTAAAGTAGTTCACCACCATGTCTGGTAGGCCTTTGAAGTATTCACGACGTAGGGTTTCATCTTGAGTCGCCACACCTGTCGCACAGTTATTTAGGTGACAAATTCTTAAGAACTTACAACCCATTGCTACCATTGGTGCAGTACCAAAACCAAAGCTCTCTGCACCTAAAATCGCACCCTTGATAACATCGAGGCCGGTTTTTAAACCACCATCGACTTGCAGGCGAATTTTATGACGAAGCCCGTTGGCGACGAGTGCTTGTTGAGTTTCAGCTAAGCCAAGCTCCCAGGGACAACCTGCGTATTTCACTGAGGTCAGTGGGCTTGCTGCGGTACCGCCGTCGTAACCTGAAATGGTGATCAGGTCGGCATAAGCTTTCGCCACACCTGTAGCAATGGTGCCGACACCCGGCTCAGATACTAACTTCACTGAAACCAAGGCTTTAGGATTAACTTGCTTAAGGTCGAAAATCAGCTGAGCCAGATCTTCGATAGAGTAGATATCGTGATGCGGAGGAGGGGAGATCAGAGTCACGCCTTGAACTGAGTATCTCAGCTTGGCTATTTCTGCGGTGACTTTATGACCCGGCAGCTGACCGCCTTCTCCTGGCTTCGCACCTTGCGCGACCTTGATTTGTAGAACATCCGCATTGGTTAAGTAATGTGGCGTCACACCAAAACGACCGGAAGCTATCTGTTTGATGCGCGAGTTACGATCAGTCCCAAAGCGTCGTGGATCTTCACCGCCTTCACCAGAGTTAGAATAACCACCTAATCGGTTCATCGCCATGGCCAGCGCTTCATGAGCTTCGGGGCTCAAGGCACCAATCGACATCGCGGCAGAATCGAAGCGTTTAAAGAGATCGCTACTTGGCTCGACTTGCTCTAGCGGCAGAGGTTGTTCGGCTTTTTTGAGGCTCATTAAGTCGCGCAGCATAGCAGCAGGACGAGCATTAACTTGCTTCGCAAAAGATTGATAATCCGATGTTTCACCTGTCTTTACAGCGGTTTGCAAGGTACTGACTACGTCTGGGTTGTAGGCGTGGTATTCGCCGCCATGTACGTATTTGAGTAAGCCACCATGTTCCAGTGGTTTACGTTTTGTCCATGCTTTACGAGATAGGTTATAGATGTCTTGTTGGAAGTCGCTAAAGCTAGCGCCTTGGATGCGAGTCGTTACGCCACGGAAACACAGATCAACAACATCGGTATGTAAACCTACTGCCTCAAATAACTGCGAGCAGCGATACGAAGCAATCGTTGAGATACCCATCTTCGACATGATCTTATACAGACCTTTGTTGATGCCGTTTTGGTAATTTTGCAATGCAGTGCGATAGTCTTTATCTAATGAACCATCGTCCAACATTTTGCCCAGAGCTTCATAAGCGAGATATGGGTAAACTGCGGTAGCACCGAAGCCAAGCAGTACGGCAAATTGGTGCGGGTCACGTGCGGTTGCTGTTTCAACCACGATGTTAGCATCACAACGTAGGTTGTTGTCTGCAAGTCTGGTTTGTACGGCACCGACAGCCATGGCGGCAGGAACTGGCAGCCTACCTTTTTCTAAACCTTTGTCTGAAAGTACAATCAAAACTGCACCATCACGCACTTCTTCCACTGCACGATCGCACAAGTCGTTGATGGCTTGTTCGAGATCTTTATCTGCCGGATCATAGTGCATGCTAAGAATAGCGTGACCATAATGCTTTTGACTTAACTGCAGAAGCTGCTGCATATCAGAGTAAAGCAGCACCGGTGAATCAAACGTCACACGATAAGCGTGGCCATCGGTTTCACAGAATACATTCATCTCTTGGCCGATACTGGTCGCCAAAGACATCACGTGTTTTTCACGCAGAGGGTCAATCGGTGGGTTGGTTACTTGGGCAAACTTCTGACGGAAATAATCCGTAATAAGACGTTCTTTAGAAGACAGAACGGCCATTGGCGTATCATCGCCCATCGAGCCGACCGCTTCCTGTCCCATATCACCGAGTACGCGAAGTACTTGGTCTGATTCTTCGTTACTCATCGCAAATTGTTTTTGATAAGTTTTTAGTGTGTCATCGTCAAAGCTACGCTTACCGACTTGATCATCTGACAATTCGGAAAACGGTGTTAATTTGTGAACGTTCTTTTCCATCCACTCTTTATAAGGGTGTCGACCTTTCAGATCATTGTCGATCTCATTAGATTGCCATAGCTTGCCGCGACGAGTGTCAATAACAAGCAGTTCACCAGGCCCAACGCGACCTTTCTCTGCTACTTCATCTGGCGCGTAGTTCCAAATACCCACTTCTGATGCCAAAGTGATCAGGTTGTCTTTGGTAATGACATAGCGTGCTGGACGTAAGCCGTTTCTATCAAGGTTACATGCTGCATAACGACCATCTGAAAGTACGATACCAGCTGGGCCATCCCACGGTTCCATATGTTTGGAGTTGAAGTCGTAAAAGGCACGTAACTCAGGATCCATATCTGGGTGGTTTTGCCAAGCGGGCGGCACAAGCATACGCATCGCTCTGAACACATCCATACCACCAGCAAGGAACAGGTCGAGCATGTTATCTAAGCTTGATGAGTCTGAGCCTGTCTCATTTACAAAAGGTGCGGCTGTTTGTAAATCAGGCAACAGTGGTGAGGAGAATTTGTAAGCACGAGCCTTAGCCCATTGACGGTTGCCTTCGATGGTATTGATCTCACCATTGTGCGCCAAATAGCGGAATGGCTGAGCCAATGGCCAACGTGGCTGAGTATTGGTTGAGAAGCGCTGGTGGAACAGACATATCGCCGATTCCATACGTAAGTCAGCGAGATCGAGGTAAAATCGCGGTAGATCGGCAGGCATGCACAAGCCTTTGTAAACCATGACTTGGGTCGACAGGCTACAAATATAGAAATCTTTGTCTTCGGTGATCTGCTTTTCAATTCTACGGCGAGCGATATAAAGGCGTCGTTCAATATCGCGTTCACGCCAGCCAGCAGGGGCTGAGATAAAGACTTGCTGAATATTAGGAACGGAATCTTTGGCGATTGGACCTAATACATCGGTGTTGGTCGGCACAACACGCCAACCCGCGATGGTTAAGGTCTCGTGAGCGAGCTCTTTATTGACGATGTCTTGCGCGGATTGTGCTTTGATTGGGTCTTGGCTGAAGAAAACCATGCCGACAGCGTATTGCTTGCCGAGCTTGAAGTTATTCTCTTCTGCAATAATTCTGAGGTAGGAGTCTGGTTTCTGTAGTAATAAGCCACAACCATCTCCGGTTTTGCCATCCGCGGCGATACCACCACGGTGTGTCATGCGATCGAGGGCTGAAATAGCAGTTCGTACCAACTTATGACTAGGTTGGCCTTCCATTTGCGCTATTAAACCAAATCCACAGTTGTCTTTTTCAAGACTAGGATCATATAGAGCCATTGCAATTCTCCCTTTTGCTTCTCTGTCATCCAGACAGTAAATGACTAACTATTCATATACTTGTTGTTTTTTATAAACTTGTTCTTATATAAACTGATAGTTTGTTTTTAGCTAGTTAAAACGTTATTAGCTGTGTTAACAAAACCTATTGGTTTTATTTTCATCAGCTTTACAACGTATAGCTAATTGTGTTTAAGGTCAAGTTCATGGTTAATTATCATGCGTAAACGCGATTAGCCACGTAATAACCTGAAATAATAGAACTATATCAAAGAGATATGAAAGCCAGTTGTTAACGGGATTTAACAGCTATCGTAGATGTATTGAAAGTGACAGGCAGAAAAAAGGCTAGTATCGAGTACTAGCCAAATACAAAAGTTAGGAAGGGTGTTGCTTTTTCCCTAAGCTAACGTCAGCGACGTTAGCCCGAGAAATATTATGCGGAAAGCATGAGTGAATCAGCTTTCGCTTCTAAGTTTGAGTTACCCATTAAGAAGTCATCAATCGCAATTGCACATTCACGGCCTTCGTTAATACAACGTACGACTAGCGACTGGCCAGTACGCATATCACCAGCAGCGAAAACGCCTTTCTGGTTCGTCGCGTAACCTTCAGAGGCCACGTTACCGCGCTCATCCAGTTTAATGTCTAGCTGAGCCAGTACACCTGTTGGTTCTGGGTGTAAGAAGCCCATTGCTAGGAACGCCATATCACAAGGAATAACACGTTCAGAGTTAGCCACTTCATCAAAGCCTGGACGCTCGCCTGGTTTCGCGTCTTGCCAAACAATGTCTGCAATACGTAGACCCGTCACTTGACCTTTATCGTTGCCGATGAATTCTTTGGTCAGGATGTTCCAATGACGCTCACAACCTTCTTCGTGAGAAGTGGTGGTTTTCATGATCATTGGGTATTGAGGCCAAGGCATGTTCGCAGGACGTTTCTCAGGTGGGATCGGCATGATCTCAACTTGAGTAATGCTTGCTGCCTTATGGCGGTTTGAAGTACCCACACAGTCAGAACCTGTATCACCACCACCGATAACCACAATGTGCTTATCTTTAGCATGGATTTCTTCGGTCTTGAGATCTAAATCGTTGGCACGGCGGTTATTTTGACCAAGGAATTCCATAGCAAAATGCACACCTTCCAACTCACGACCTGGGATTGGCAAGTCGCGTGGAACCGTAGAACCACCCGTTAGTAATACCACATCGAACTCTTGACGTAGTTGTTGAGCATTAACATCAACACCAATGTGCTGGTTAACTTTAAACTCAACGCCCGCTTCAGCCATTAGGTTGATCTTACGATCGATGACGTCCATACCCAGTTTGAAATCTGGAATACCGAAGCGAAGTAGACCACCTACTTTTTCGTCACGTTCAAATACCGTTACTGAGTGACCAGCACTGTTTAGCTGTTCAGCAGCGGCTAGGCCAGCAGGACCTGAACCGATCACGGCTACCGTTTTACCTGTGCGAGAACGTGGCGTTTTCGGTTTTGCGTATCCTTCACGGTACGCAGTTTCAACAATTGTTTTCTCGATATTACAGATAGTGATTGGATCTTGGTTGATACCAAGAACACAGGCACTTTCACAAGGAGCAGGACAAACACGACCTGTAAACTCAGGGAAATTGTTGGTAGAGCTTAGAATGTTCCAAGCCTCTTCCCAGCTGTCACGGTAAACCGCGTCATTGAATTCTGGGATGATGTTACCAATCGGACAGCCGTTGTGACAGAAAGGTACGCCACAGTCCATACAACGAGATGCTTGAGTATTGATCTTTTCACCAAACTCTTCGTTAAGTACGAACTCTTTGTTGTCTTCGATACGAACCGATGGGTCGAGCTTCTTTGGAAGCTCACGACCGTGTTCTAAAAATCCAGTAGGCTTACCCATTATACTGCCTCCACTTCTTCCGTTTGTGCCTGTTGTGCTTCAGCTTTACGCTTCTCAAGAACTGCTTTGTAGTCACGAGGCATTACTTTAACTAGTGATGCAACGCTTGTTTCAAAGTTGTCTAGGAAAGACTGAGCAACTTCACTTCCTGTGAATTCAACATGCTTCGTTAGCATATCGAGTAGAAGATC
This sequence comes from Vibrio sp. S/42/10, assembly GCF_029890535.1. Taxonomy (NCBI): domain Bacteria; kingdom Pseudomonadati; phylum Pseudomonadota; class Gammaproteobacteria; order Vibrionales; family Vibrionaceae; genus Vibrio; species Vibrio sp. S/42/10. Next base: position 193,832 of record NZ_JAKMZC010000006.1, read on the forward strand.
TTTATCTTCTTGTTCAATTGGGTCTAGGTCTACAAGTTCTGCGTTGAGCTTGGTTTCGAAGTCACCTGCTTTATCCCAAACATAAGCGACACCGCCACTCATACCTGCAGCAAAGTTACGACCCGTTGAGCCAAGGATAATTGCTGCGCCACCTGTCATGTACTCACAACCGTGATCACCAACACCTTCAACTACAACCTTCGCACCTGAGTTACGAACACAGAAACGTTCGCCAGCCATACCGCGAATGAAAGATTCACCAGAAGTGGCACCGTAGAAACATACGTTACCCACTACGATGTTGTCTTCTGCAACGATAGAAGATTTCGCATCTGGGTACAGTACCAATGTACCGCCAGACAGACCTTTACCCCAGTAATCGTTCGCGTCGCCTTCGACTTCGAACTTAACGCCTTTCGCAAGGAATGCACCGAAAGATTGGCCCGCACTACCGTGGAACTTAACGTTCATTGGTTGTGGTAAACCTTGGTCTTTGTAAACCTTCGAGATTTCGTTCGACAGCATGGTACCTGCAGAGCGATCCGTGTTGATGATAGGGAAGGTCGCATTCACGGCTTCGCCTTTCTCAAGTGCTGGAATTGCAGCTTGAATCAACTTACGGTCTAGAACGTCTTCTAGGTTGTGATTTTGTGTTGTCTGGTTGTAGATACCGTCTTCTGCACGAGCCTGCTCAATGTGCAGTACTGGTGTTAGATCTAGGTTCTTGTACTTCCAGTGACCGATGTCGTCACGAACTTTAAGTTTGTGCGATTGACCAACCATTTCGTCGATAGAACGGAAGCCAAGCTCGGCCATTACTTCACGTAAACCTTCAGCCATGTATTGGAAGAAAGTCACTACGTCTTCTACGCGGCCGTCGAAACGCTCACGCAGAGTTTTGTTCTGTGTTGCAATACCAACAGGACATGTATTTTTGTGACACTTACGCATCATGATACAGCCTTCAACAACCAATGCTGCTGTTGCTACGCCCCATTCTTCAGCGCCTAGTAACGTTGCGACTGCAAGGTCTCGTGGTGTTTTCATCTGACCATCAGACTGAACAACGATACGGTTACGCAGGCCGTTTTTCAGTAGTGTTTGGTGCGTTTCTGCTAGACCAAGTTCCCAAGGCAGACCTGTGTGACGGATAGAAGACATCGGAGATGCACCTGTACCGCCATCAAAACCTGCGATAAGTACCACGTCAGCTTTTGCTTTCGCTACGCCTGATGCAATCGTACCTACGCCTGCTTCCGATACTAGCTTCACGTTTACACGGCCATTACGGTTAGCATTTTTCAGATCGTAGATTAGTTGAGCCAAATCCTCGATTGAGTAGATATCGTGGTGTGGCGGTGGCGAGATAAGACCTACGCCCGGAGTCGAGTGACGTGTTGCGCCGATCCAGTCATCAACCTTATCACCAGGTAGTTGACCACCTTCGCCAGGTTTCGCACCTTGAGCCATCTTGATTTGCAGCTCATCAGCGTTAGATAGGTAGTAAGACGTTACACCAAAGCGACCAGAAGCCACCTGTTTGATTGCTGAACGTTCCCAGTCGCCATTTTCTTTACGCTCGAAACGTGCTGGGTCTTCACCACCTTCACCTGAGTTTGATTTCGCGCCAATGCGGTTCATCGCAACAGCGAGTGTTGAGTGAGCCTCATGCGAGATTGAACCAAAGCTCATTGCGCCTGTTGCGAAACGCTTAAGGATGTTCTCGATTGGTTCTACTTCCGCTAGAGGAATAGAGCCTGCAGGGTTCTTGATGAAATCTAGTTGGCTACGTAGCGTTGCTGCGTTGTCGCCTTGGTCATCGACTGCTTTTGCGTACTTCTTGAATTGACCGTAATCTTTGTTACGCGTCGACTCTTGAAGTAGAGAAATCGTTTCAGGGTTGAACAAGTGTTTCTCACCACGTTGTTTCCACTGGTAAACACCACCAACGTCAAGAATTTGAGCTGGGATTTCACGAGCAGGGTAACCAACACGGTGACGAACCAGTACTTCTCGTGCGATATCGTCGATCGTTAGACCTTGGATACGAGAAACAGTACCAGTAAAGTATTTTTCAACCACCGATTTGCTAACACCAAGGGCTTCAAAAATTTGAGCACCATGGTAAGACTGTAACGTAGAGATCCCCATCTTAGAGAAGATCTTCAGTAGACCGCCGTTGACACCTTTACGGTAGTTATCGAAGAACTCACGTGGGTGTACGTTTGGATCTAGCTTCTTAGTACGTTGCAATTCAACAATCGTTTCAATAACTAGGTATGGGTTAACTGCGTTCGCACCGTAACCGATAAGTGTTGCAAAATGGTGAGTTTCACGAGCATCACCCGTTTCAACAACGATGTCACACTTAGCGCGTAGACCTTTACGGATTAGGTGGTGGTGAACCGCGCCAACTGCCAGCATTGCTGGAATAGCGGCGTGGTTAGAGTTAACGGCACGGTCAGTCAGTAGAATGATAGAGTAACCATCAATCACTGCGTCTTCTGCGTACTGACAGATACGCTTAAGTGCGCGCTCTAACTTGCCTTGATCTCCGTTTGCTTGGAATACGATATCTAGCGTCTTCGATTGAAGGTGCTCGTTATCGATTGCACGAAGTTTCTCTAACTCTGAGTTAGAAAGAACAGGAGACTCAAGTTCCACTTTTTGACAGTGTTCAGGTGTTTCAGCAAGTAGGTTCTGATCTTTACCTAGGTAAGTGTTCAGAGACATAACCATACGCTCACGAATCGGGTCGATCGGCGGGTTAGTTACTTGTGCAAACAACTGCTTAAAGTAGTTTGAAAGGTGCTGCGATTGATGAGACAGAATCGCTAGCGGCCAGTCAGCACCCATTGCAGAAAGTGGCTCGTAGCCTGTTTTTGCAAGAGGGAGAATGATTTCGTTTACTTCTTCAGAGCTCACACCAAACGATTGCTGTTTGTGAAGCAGTTTCTCTGGAGAAGGTTGGTTAAATTCGTTGCTCGCATCCGGTAGCTTTTTCAAGCTCAGAAGATTCTCTTCAACCCATTTTTCGTAGGGTTGCGATTTAGCGATACCGTCTTTCACTTCTTCATCAGAAATGATGCGGCCTTGCTCAAGGTCAGCAACGAAGATACGACCAGGCTGTAGACGACCACGGTATTCAACGTTTTCTGGTGCGATTTCTACTACGCCAGATTCAGACGCCATTACTAGGAAGTCGTCTTTGGTCACCGTGTAGCGAGAAGGACGCAGACCATTCCGGTCAAGTGTTGCACCAACTTGAACACCATCGGTGAAACATACTGATGCAGGGCCATCCCATGGTTCCATTACGTTCGCGTGGTACTGGTAGAACGCACGACGAGTTGGATCCATGTTTTTGTTTTCTTGCCAGGCTTCAGGGATCATCATCATCAATGCGTGTGGCAGAGTACGACCTGAAAGAACAAGAAGCTCAAGCGCCATATCGAAGTTTGATGAATCCGAGCTACCTTCCTGACAGATAGGAAGCAGCATGTCGATTTCAGCTTGTGTGAACAGATCCGATTCAAGGATCGCTTCACGCGCTTTCATCCAGTTTAGGTTACCGCGAACCGTGTTAATTTCGCCATTGTGTGCGATATAACGGAAAGGTTGAGCTAGACGCCAACGTGGGAATGTATTGGTAGAGAAACGAGAGTGTACCAGTGCTAGAGCTGTCACCATGGTTGGGTTTTGCAGATCTAGGAAGTACTGAGGAACTTGTTCTGTTGTTAGCTGACCTTTGTACACCAATGTCTTGTAAGACATAGAGTTGATGTAGAAGTCATCACCGATATTTGACACGCTTTCTAGGCAAACACGAACGGTGTAGTTACGTAGAACATACAGTTTGCGCTCCAGTTCTTCTGGAGTGATACCAGGGCCGCCAGAGATAAATACGTGTTCAAATTGAGGTTCAGTGCTTAGTGGGTCAGCACCAATCATTGAATTGTCAGTTGGAAGTTCACGGTAACCGATAACTTCTAACTCTAGGCGCTGTGCATTGCGTTCTAGAATGTCACGACACTGTGCACGTTTGTGTTCATCTTTAGGGAAAAGTACAACACCAACACCATATTTTTCAAAAGATGGCAGTTTAATTCCAAGCTTTACGGCTTCTTCTAGTAAGAATTCGTGCGGCTTCTGTAGCAGGATACCTGCACCATCACCAGAACACGGATCGCAGCCTTGGCCGCCACGGTGTTCCATACGTGCAAGCATATCGAGTGCTTGAGTTACTACATCATGAGATTTGCGATTCTTTAGATGCGCAACAAAACCGATACCACAAGCGTCATGCTCCAATTCAGGAGTATACAGACCCTGTGAGTTCTGCTCTTGATCTACCATAGATACATCCTTCCAGTTAAATCTAGGCGCAACTTATTTGTATAAAGTTAGCCTTGTCCTTTTATATTTATGGGTCTAAACCTGCCTATGCTGGCGGTTTGAATCCTTTCCGTATCTCGCAGGAAAAGTATTGCGAGAAAAACAATCCTTAGTGATATCCGTTTATTTTTAACCACAAACTAGTGGTTTATATAGGTGGGATATGGGTATCACCGACTTATCAGCAAGTTTTGGTTGTAAGTAAATACTCAAAAATAGCCAATATGTGTAAGTATCCTACAATTTTGTCTAGGCGAATTGCAATGAAAGTTGCCCCATGTAGACCATTTTTTTCGTTTTATTTTGAATTTAATGCACAACAAATGTGCAACATTAGGCAAATAGAGCTGATTTTTTGCATGTTTATTGATATTTGATAGGTTGCTCGCAAAAAGCTTTACGTAAACTATTTGGTCGAATTTTGCAGGGATGTAATTTTTTTTCAAAAAAGACTGATATTCATTCTTATTTACTGAGAACTTTGAAAATATGCAATTACATGAGTTGGTTAATACTATCGGCCAAGATCTTCAGCGTCGTTATGGTGAGAAGGTTCATAAGCTGACACTTCATGGTGGTTTTAGCTGCCCAAATAGAGATGGGACCATCGGTCGCGGTGGATGTACTTTTTGTAACGTTGCTTCGTTTGCGGATGAACAAACTCAAATTCAAAGTATTGCTGATCAGCTAAAAGATCGCGCCGGTGAGATCGCTCGTGCGAAGAAGTATCTTGCTTATTTTCAGGCATACACCAGCACTTATGCTGAAGTCCAAGTGCTCAAAAATATGTATGAAGAAGCGCTTAAAGCACCAGGTGCCGATATCGTAGGTCTTTGTGTTGGCACTAGGCCAGACTGCGTGCCTGATTCGGTATTGGAACTGCTAGCGGGTTACGTGGAACAAGGCTATGAGATTTGGCTAGAGCTAGGATTACAAACAGCCAATGATAAAACCCTTAAACGAATTAACCGTGGTCATGATTTTGCGGTGTATGAAACGATCACTCAGCGCGCACGGGCTTTAGGTATCAAAGTTTGTACGCACCTTATCGTCGGCCTGCCAAAAGAAACCAAAGTCGATAATCTGGAAACGTTGGATAAGGTATTAGCTGTTGGTACTGATGGTATCAAGCTTCACGGCCTTCATATTGTTGAGGGCAGTACCATGGCCAAAGCGTGGAAAGCTGGCAAACTCGAAGCGCCGACCCTGGAAGAGTATATTGATATCGCCAGTGAAATTATCCAGCGTACGCCTGCAAATGTGGTTTATCATCGTGTATCTTCAGCCGCTCGTCGTCCGACACTTCTTTCGCCATTGTGGTGTGAAAACCGCTGGTTAGCGATGACTGAAATTGGTCGTGAACTCGATAAAACAGGTGCGCAGGGCATCAAAACAGGTACGGCTTTCAAGTATACGCTCCCTGTATTAAATAGCGCCAATTTATAGAAATGCGTGGGAGTAGGTAACAGCAGATTAAACCAGCAAATAGTGGTAACATTTCCCTCACAGAATTTATGGTATAGATTGAGAGTAAATGGAACTGGTAATGACTTGGTTGTGGGACAAGGCGTATGGCTACGGTATATATATCGTGATCGTATTGCTAATTGCTCTCATCTGCTGGCATCTTTATTCGCGTTATCAGTCGCACATTGAAAAGCTTCTACTCTCTACTCCCTCACCACTTTACTTTGTCGATGTACGAAGTGGTGAAATCTTGTATGCCAATCTTCAAGCTATGCAATTATTGGGTATCCGCCAAATCGGTGTTAATTTTCGTTTTCCTACCGTGGAAAGTGAAAACAGTTTCCGTCACTACTTAACCAATCACATTAACTCTCGATCATTTGAGCAAATTTCGTTTTGGGCACTTTCCGAATTTGAGTCTTTTAAGGTCAATTTAGTCGGCCGTAAAATCCACTTTAGAAGCAAGAAAGCCTGGATGATCCATGCCTCGCCTTATAAAAATACCAATGAAGAACTGTCCCAAGAAGTTCGTGAGCTCAATGTCGCGCGCACGGCTTTAGATTCTTTGTCTGAGCTGATCTACGTGAAAGATCAGAAAGGTGAGTTAGTGACGAGTAATCGCTCGTTTAAAAAGTTTTGGCATGGTCGTGCTGAAGAGGGCACCCTGAGTGTTTCTGGTGGAGCATTAAAAGGTCGTGTAAGTGAACGCTCTTGGACCACAGACCAAGATGGAAAAAGCTGCTTGCTTGAAACCTACCAAAGTGTCTTGCTTTCACAAGATGGCTCAACCATAGGTACGCTCTCGATTAGCCATGATGTAACCGATTGGCACGACATGCAGCAAAAGTTGCGCGGAGAGATGGAAAAACGAAAAGACACCGAAGTCGCGCTTGCACAGCGTGATACCATTCTACAAAACATCCTGGAGGCCAGCCCGGACTCCATTGGTATCTTTAATGAAAACATGGTTTATCAAGCGTGTAATAAACCATTTGTGGCTGCGCTGGGAATCTCTGAAGTGAGTGACTTGATCGGTAAGCGTTTACAAGATGTGGTGCCACATAGCATCTATACGCGAATTTCAGAAACCGATCATCAAGTGCTTCATCAAAGTAAATCGCTGCGTTATATCGACAAAGTGGTCTCAAGTGATGGAGCATTTACTTGGTATGATGTAGTCAAATCACCATTTAGAGATCCAGCATCGAGCACTAATGGTGTGTTGATCATGGCGCGTGATATTACCGAGCGCTATCTAGCAGAACAAAAGCTTGAAGAGGCGAACCTTGAACTTGAACGCCTCAGCTTTATGGATAGCTTGACTAAAGTTTCCAACCGACGCCGCTTTGATGAACAGCTTTCGACACTATGGCATTACCATGTGCGTGAGAGGCTACCATTGACGATCATGCTGTGTGATATCGACTTTTTTAAAGGCTATAACGATTTTTATGGTCACCAGCAAGGTGATGATGCTCTGATTCAAGTTTCGCAGGCATTCAAGCAAGTACTCAGTCGCTCGTCTGATTGCGTGGCTCGTTATGGCGGGGAAGAGTTCGGCTTTATTTTGCCAAATACGACTACGGATGGTGCGCTTCTTGTTGCAAGTCGTATTCATGATGAAGTACTTAAGTTAGGTCTGATACACGAAAAATCAGCGGTCTCTGAATTTATCACGGTGAGTATTGGCATTATTTCTTATATTCCATCACCTGATGACGAAATGGAGTCCGCAGTTGCGATGGCTGACAGTGCACTCTACCAAGCTAAATCTGACGGTCGAAATCGTTCAATGGTACATCCTTCTTCAATTAGCTAGTTCTATAAATTTATGGTTGGGTTAACCTGTCTTTTTGGTGTTGCTTAGCACTATCTTGATTGGTTACCACTATATTGATTGTTTGACCATGATATTGCTGTGGATCTCTTGCTGCGTGTGATGCAGCTAGCTTACCTCCTATCTTCAAACAGGGTAGAATGTTGCTAGTCTTATCGCATGGAGCGCTAAATGAAACCCATGAAAAATCTCGCTCAGTATTACGTAGATCTACTCGTAAAACTGGGGATTGTCCGCTTTTCTATCTTACTCGCCTTAGCGCTTGTTGCCCTCGCTGTTGTTGTGCAAGTCGGTATTACCCTCGCACTCAAAGGCAATGTTGATGACATCGACATTGTACGTTCGGTTTTCTTCGGTTTAGTCATCACGCCTTGGGCGGTCTATTTCTTGTCAGTAGTTGTTGACCAACTGGAAGAGTCCCGACAAAGATTGGCGAAGCTAGTATCTAAACTTGGCGATATGCGTGAGCGAGACCAAGAGCTCAACAATAAACTGCAGCTCAATATCGAGAAGCTTAACCAAGAAATTGAAGAACGTGAGAAAGCGGAAGAAGCGCGTGCTGAAGCTATGCATGATCTCGAAAATGAAGTCTTTCAACGTGAACGAACTCAGCTTGAACTCGCAGAGCGTACCGCACTACTGCGTTCGTTTATCGACGCTTCTCCTGACCTTATTTACTACCGAAACGAAGATGGTGTGTTCTCTGGTTGTAACCGCGCAGTAGAAGAACTTACCGGCAAAACAGAAAAAGATCTGGTTGGCTTAACGCCTTGGGATGTTTACAGCAAAGAAATCGCTCAGCAGGTTGTTGAAACTGATAAGAAAGTCTTTTCTGATAACCAAGCCCTGACCTACGACCAATGGTTGGAATACCCTGATGGTCGTAAGAGCTACTTCGAACTGCGTAAGGTACCTTTCTACAGTAAAGATGGCCGCCACTTAGGCTTAGTCGGCTTTGGTCGTGATATTACCGAGCGTAAAGAGCATCAAGAATCGTTAGAGAAAGCCAGTCGTGATAAGACTACCTTTATCTCAACCATCAGCCATGAATTAAGAACCCCACTTAACGGGATCATCGGCTTGAGCCGCATGCTACTGGACAGTCAACTGACACCCGAGCAGCGTAAACACATGCAAACCATTAAGGTTAGCGCCGTAACGCTGGGTAATATCTTTAACGATATTATCGATATGGATAAGTTTGATCGCCGCAAGCTAGAGTTATTCCCAACCCCGATTAACTTTGAAGATTTCGTTGTCGAGATTGAGAGTATTTCTGCATTGATGGCAGAGCAAAAAGGGTTGAGGTTTGATCTAGAAAGGTTGTCCGATCTTCCTGCATCTGTCGAAGTTGATGGTACGCGCTTGAGACAGGTGCTGTGGAACCTTGTCAGTAACGCGATGAAGTTCACCAAAGATGGTGGTGTAGTAATGACGGTCAGCGCCGATATCGATGGTGATTTTGCTGACATCACGATGGAAGTTGAGGATACTGGTATTGGTATTCCAGAGAGTGAAATCGAGAAGATCTTTGCAATGTACTATCAAGTGAAGTCAGGAACCGACAACCTGCACGCTGTTGGTACTGGTATTGGTCTTGCTGTATCTAAGCAATTGATCAACATGATGGATGGCGACATTGATGTCACCAGTGAAGAAGGCTTTGGTAGCACATTTACCGTTTCGATTCGCGTGCCGGTGAATCACGATACTCAGGCACTGATTAAAACACCAAGAAAGCAGTCGAACCTTAAAATCTTTATGGTGGAAGATATTGAACTCAATATCACGGTTGCTCGCTCTCTACTTGAAAGCCTTGGCCATGAAGTGACGGTGGTGATGACTGGTAAAGAAGCGCAAATTGTCTTCAACCCTAAAGACTATGATTTGGTGCTTCTGGATATTCAGTTACCAGATATGACAGGTTTCGACATCGCTCAGTACTACCGAGAGAAATATAGCCAGTTACCTCCTTTAGTTGCTTTGACGGCGAACGTTTTAAGCAACAAGCAAGAATATTTTCAGAAAGGTATGGACGAGGCGATCAGCAAGCCGCTGTCGGTTCGCGCTATTCAAGATGTCATCAGCGAGCTTATTGAGGATGCCCCAGAGGTTAATGAGAAAGCCAAGGGTATTGATACAGTAAAGGATGTTGAGAAAGCTACTGGTGTTGAGAAAGCAACCGGTGTTGAAAAAGTAGTAGCGAGGAAGCCGGTTCTTTCTTCGGTTGATACGGCCCTGCTTGATATTGATATGCTAGAGTCTTATGTTGACATTGTTGGACCGAAACCGGTTTTGGATAGTATCGTGATGTTTGAAAATATGATGCCGGAGTATATGGAAATCTTGAACTCTAACATGGTCGCAAAAGATCAAGACAGCATCGTTTCTGAAGCTCATAAGATTAAAGGTGCGGCCGGTTCGATTGGTTTGAAGCGCATACAACAAGTCGCTCAGAAAGCTCAATCTCCAGATATGCCAGCGTGGTGGGAAAATATCTCAGATTGGGTCGATGAAATTAATAACGAATACCAGAATGATATTGAAGTATTAAAGAGTTGGTTAAATCAAAGGTAGAAGAATAATGAAAAAATTAGCATTCGCCGCATGCGTAGTGGCATTAGCCGGCTGCTCTGCCCCACAAGTAGAATGGCAGCAAGGTAACCAAGTTGAAGTCTCTGCGTCGACAGTCACAATGAAAAGTAACCTGTGGCACAACAAAATGCCAACGATTGGAGAGGCTCAAGATAAGACACTACACGGTTCCATCTACCTAGAGTCAGACTCACAATTGCCAGCAACGCTTGCAGTTGAGAGCGTCACGGTTAAGCAGGGTGCAGATACCTTGTTGGTAACGGCTGACGATCTTGATTTAAGAACTCACAGTGAAACTCAATGGGAAGTCGCTTTTGTATGGCAGCTAGAGATCGACAGTGACAAGCCGGTAGATGTAGCGGTTGAGCTGAAAGATGGCGAAACAGTTAAGTGGCTGGTGGAGAAAGACGTTAAAGTTGATACGGTTTACTAAAAACTCATTCAATTAAGAACAATAAAAAAGGGAGAATGCGTTGGCATTCTCCCTTTTTAATAATTATTGATTACGCTTCGACTGTTAGGAGTACTAGCTAGTTAGAAGTGCTCACCAACTACAGGAACTCAGCGTTCAGAAGCTTTATCGAATTAGTCTTCTAGGTCACCACAAAAGCGGTAGCCTTCACCGTGAATCGTTGCGATGATTTCTGGCGTACCAGAAACAGATTCAAAGTGTTTACGAATACGACGGATTGTTACGTCTACAGTACGATCGTGTGGCTTAAGTTCACGGCCAGTCATCTTCTTAAGAAGGTCTGCACGTGTTTGGATTTTACCTGGGTTCTCACAGAAGTGAAGTAGAGCACGGAACTCTGAACGAGGTAGTTTGTAGCCTTCGCCATCTGGGCTAACCAGAGAACGACTGTTGATATCGAGTACCCAACCGTTGAACTCGTACTTTTCAACGCTACGCTTTTCTTCTTGAACTGAGCTAGTGCTCATTGAACGGTTCAGAAGGTTACGTGCACGGATAGTCAATTCACGTGGGTTGAAAGGCTTAGTGATGTAGTCATCAGCGCCAATCTCAAGGCCAAGGATCTTATCAACTTCGTTATCACGACCCGTTAAGAACATAAGCGCTACATTTGCTTGCTCACGCAGTTCACGCGCAAGTAGTAGGCCATTCTTACCCGGAAGGTTGATGTCCATAATTACAAGGTTAACTTGGTTGTCAGATAGCACTTGGTGCATCTCTTCACCGTCGCTAGCCTCAAAAACAGCATATCCCTCTGCTTCAAAAATACTCTTTAGAGTGTTACGAGTTACTTGCTCATCTTCAACGATCAGAATCTGCGGGGTTTGCATTTGGCGGTACCTAAATTTGTGACGAAACTGTGCTAATAGAATAAATTCTAGGCAAAAACATAACATACAGGTAATGTAATTTTGATGATAACTTAAAGTTTTCAAAAAAACACTTACTTCCAGCTATCTGCCTTCCTTGAAGTATTGCCCAATAACGTAGATCCAGTACGCCTTTTAATCATTCTTTTAGTGATTGCAGAGGATTCTATAATGTTAACAGCATGCTAACAATGCGAGAATGTTAATTCCATTCACTTTGTTGATTTACATCAATTGCCGTATCGCAACAAACTTTAATAGTATGGCTACAACTTAACCAATGCTATGGTGATTATTTAGCAGCAAAACAAGAATGATTATTCGAGATGGCTCTCACATCTCACCTGCTAAAGGCAAGAATATGAACCAAGGAAGCTGAAAGCTGTCCTTAGAGTCTAGTAGATAAATATGCTCAATCAACTTTTTATTATTATTAGATTGAACATAGAACAATGAAAACAAAGGATTAATTTTAATAACATATAAAAGCATAGAGGTTCGCCTGACTTAACAGGTAACGCCTTACTCACGGAGGATATATGCACGATATAACACCCGACTTGTGTGATGAGTTTGAAAGCAAAGTCACATTACTTAACCTACCATTACAGAACTTCGGTCAACGTGGTGCGTTCTTTGGAAAAATTGTAACAGTTCGTTGTTATCACGATAATTCCAAGGTTCGCGAGGTTTTAGAGACTGATGGCATTGGTAAAGTGCTTGTTGTCGATGGAAATGGCTCGTGCCAGAAAGCGCTTCTTGGCGATCAGCTCGCCATTCTAGCAATAGAAAATGGATGGGAAGGCGTGATTGTGAACGGTGCCGTGCGCGATGTCGGCATGATGTCGCAAATGGACCTTGGGGTGCAGGCGCTTGGTGCATCTCCATTCAAAACAGAGAAACGCGGTGTTGGTCAGGTTAATGTCACTCTTTCTGTCCACAATCAGTTGATTCAACCTGGTGATTACATTTATGCGGATTGGAATGGTGTATTAATTTCATCTGAATTGTTAATTGAATCTTAACAGGTTTAAGTACAATAGGCTGGAATTATTGGATTGAGGAACGGTTTGTTGCGTGCACAGGTTGACGCTAAGATCTTGAGCTACTGAAAAATCAAAACGCATGCGAACTCATGAAGGACAACTGAATTCGATTAAAATCGAAATCCTAACCCCACTTCAACACCTTGCTGCCACTCTTCGTAATCAAGGGTGGCATGCAAATCCAAATTATCGGTAAGTTGTACTCGGCTTGAAACTTCTGCAGCTAATGACTTTTCGTTGTCTTCTTCTTCGTCTTTATAGGTGTGCAGAGAACTGTTAAAAGAGATCCTTTCTGAGAACTGATAACTGACACCACTTAAAAATCCGCTTTCATACTTAAGTGAATCGCTGTTGATTCGTGTACCTACATAAAGGTCAACATCAGCAAACAGACTGTATGAGTAACCACTGTCGATTTTCCAAGTGTCGAAGCTTTCACTTGAGGCATTTTGCGTTGAGATGAAGAATTTATGAGACGAACGATCGATTTGACTGGGAAGTAATGGTAAACCACTCAGTAGAGGCAAACTATTCGCTGAACAAATGACAGGCATAGCAAAGGCTAAAAGAATAAATAATCTCTTCACTTCCCACTCCTGATGTCATTATTATTGTTTTACGAACGTTATCGTTCAATTAAAGCACAGAAGTTGTGCGTTCGCTGTACAATCGATATAGCATTTTGTTATGACTATATATGCAACTTATGACTTCGCTTCATCTAGCAATCTAATTCCGCTTTTAAGTTGGGAGCTGTTTTAGGACGTTTTGTCGCTGAAATGGCTGTTTGCTCTGAAAAATGACGTGAATGTAAAAAAAACGCAACTTTTCATTGACGTCTAGTGGTAAAAATTGATACACGTAGAGTAAAGCACAAGCAGAGAATTTGATATGCAGCACCTAAGCCACCTAGTAATGACCACCACCATTATTATTACCGACATTCACATTGTTGGGGCAGGCTGCTAAGTAACGGATTTTAAAAAAAAGGCCTGTATCCCACAAGATACAGGCCTTTTTTTGTACCATTTTTATGACTTATGGAGAAAGGGATGCGCGTTTTAAAATTTGGAGGTTCATCATTAGCTGATGCAGATCGTTTTTTACGAGCGGCTGATATCATCGCTAATAATGCCCAGCAAGAAGAGCTAGCCGTTGTACTATCGGCTCCAGGAAAAACAACCAATAAGCTAGTTGCTGTTATTGAAGCGGCACTAAAAAATGGTGAAGCAGAAGCACAAATAGCAGAAATCGAATCATCATTTGCGAATCTGTTTACAGAGATTCAGGCTGTATTACCGGGTGTTGATGGTTCTGCATTTCAAGAGCAAGTGGATACGTCTCTTGCTCAACTAAAACAGTTTGTAAATGGCATTAACCTCTTAGGTATGTGCCCGAATCATGTTAATGCTCGTATCATCAGTAAAGGTGAGCGAATTTCCATCCAGTTAATGAAAGCGGTACTTGAAGCGAAAGGCCAACCAGCAAGCCTGATTGACCCAGTTCAGTACTTATACGCTAAAGGTGATCACCTTGAAGCGATGGTTGATGTGGATGTTTCTACTCAGAACTTCCGTCAATCACCCCTTCCACAAGGTCACGTAAACATCATGCCGGGCTTCACGGCCGGTAATGAAAAAGGTGAGTTAGTAACGCTTGGTCGTAACGGCTCTGATTACTCAGCAGCGGTTCTAGCGGCGTGTCTACGCGCGGATTGTTGTGAGATCTGGACAGATGTAGACGGTGTTTACAACTGTGACCCACGTTTGGTGCATGACGCTCGTCTTCTTAAATCGCTTAGCTACCAAGAAGCGATGGAGCTTTCTTATTTTGGTGCTTCGGTTCTACATCCGAAAACTATTGCTCCTATCGCGCAATTTCATATCCCTTGCCTAATCAAAAACAGCTTTAACCCACAGGGTGCAGGTACTTTGATTGGTCAAGACACTGGCGAAGATAACCTAGCGATCAAAGGCATCACAACTCTTAGTGACCTAACGATGGTTAACGTATCTGGCCCTGGTATGAAAGGCATGGTAGGCATGGCGAGCCGTGTGTTTGGCGCGATGTCTTCTGCGGGTGTATCTATTGTCCTTATTACTCAATCTTCTTCTGAGTACAGTATCAGCTTCTGTATTGAATCGGCTGATAAAGTAAGAGCAAAGCAAGTGCTATCAGAGGCGTTTGAACTTGAATTAAAAGATGGCTTGTTAGAGCCAGTCGAGTTCATGGACGACGTAGCGATTGTTACACTGGTGGGTGACGGTATGCGCACATCACGTGGTGTTGCTTCTCAGTTCTTCTCTTCTTTAGCTGAAGTAAATGTCAACATTGTTGCTATCGCTCAAGGCTCATCAGAACGCGCGATCTCTGCGGTTATCCCTGAAGATAAAATCTCAGAAGCGATAAAAGCGTGTCACGAGAATCTATTTAACTCGAAGCACTTCCTTGACGTATTCGTTGTCGGTGTTGGTGGTGTTGGCGGTGAACTTGTTGACCAGATCCAACGTCAACAAGGCAAACTGGCTGAGAAAGGTATTGTGATTCGCGTGTGTGGTTTAGCAAACAGCAAAGGTTTGTTGTTAGACAGCGATGGTCTGCCGTTAGAGCAATGGCGTGATCGTATGTCGAGCGCGACAGAAGAGTTCAGCCTAGCGCGTTTAGCGGCTCTAGTTCAACGTAACCACATCATCAACCCTGTGTTGGTTGATTGTACGTCTAGCGAAGGTATTGCTGCTCAATACGCGGACTTCCTAGCGGCTGGTTTCCATGTTGTAACACCAAACAAAAAAGCCAACACAGCAAGCATGGCTTACTACCATCAGCTTCGTGAAGTTGCACGTAACTCTCGTCGTAAGTTGATGTACGAGACAACAGTAGGCGCAGGTCTACCGGTAATCGAAAACCTACAGAACTTAATCTCTGCAGGTGATGAGCTTGAAAAATTCAACGGTATTCTTTCTGGTTCTCTGTCTTACATCTTCGGTAAGCTTGATGAAGGTATGACACTTAGCCAAGCAACAAACATTGCTAAAGATAACGGCTTTACTGAACCTGATCCTCGTGATGACCTATCTGGTATGGATGTCGCACGTAAGCTGCTTATTCTTGCTCGTGAAGCTGGTATGGCGCTTGAGCTTGAAGACGTTGAAGTTGACCAAGCATTGCCACCGGGTTTTGATGATTCAGGTACGGTGGAAGAGTTTATGGCTCGTTTGCCAGAAGCGGATGCTTATTTCAAAGAGCAGTCAGCTATCGCCGCAGAAGAAGGCAAAGTACTTCGCTATGTCGGTGAAATCACCGATGGTAAGTGTAAAGTTCGTATCGCAGCTGTTGATGGCGACGACCCAATGTTCAAGATTAAAGATGGCGAGAATGCGCTGGCATTCTACAGTCGTTACTACCAACCAATCCCTCTTGTACTTCGTGGTTACGGTGCGGGTACTGAAGTAACAGCAGCAGGCGTATTCTCTGATGTGATGCGTACTCTTGGTTGGAAATTAGGAGTTTAGGAATGAGTTCAAGTGATATGGATGTTGTCGTTTATGCTCCTGCATCAATCGGTAATGTCAGTGTAGGGTTTGATGTGCTGGGGGCCGCTGTGTCTCCAGTGGATGGCACATTACTTGGTGATCGAGTAATGGTTAAAGCTGGTGATCAAGCGTTTTCACTAAAAACAGCGGGTAGCTTTGTTTCTAAACTGCCAACTGAAACCAAAGAAAATATCGTTTATGACTGTTGGGTGGTGTTCTCTAGAGAGTTAGATAAGAAAGGCGTTTCGGTTAAGCCTTTGGAGATGACACTAGAGAAGAACATGCCTATCGGTTCTGGTTTAGGTTCAAGTGCATGTTCAATTGTAGCGGCGCTTGATGCTCTGAACCGTTTTCACGGACAACCACTGGATGAAACCGAACTCCTTGCCCTAATGGGTGAAATGGAAGGTAAGATTTCAGGCGGTATACATTACGATAATGTTGCGCCATGCTACCTTGGTGGTGTCCAGCTTATGCTTGAAGAGTTAGGCATCATTAGCCAAGAAGTACCGTGTTTTGATGATTGGTTCTGGGTAATGGCTTATCCGGGCATTAAGGTTTCAACCGCTGAGGCGAGAGAAATCCTACCATCTCAATACCGTCGTCAAGATGTGATTGCACATGGTCGCCATTTAGCTGGTTTCATCCACGCTTGCCACTCAGGCCAACCTGAACTGGCAGCTAAGATGATCAAAGACGTGATTGCTGAACCATATCGTGAGAAACTGCTTCCAGGGTTTGCTGATGCGCGTAAGTACGCAACTTCAGCCGGTGCACTGGCTACTGGTATTTCCGGTAGTGGCCCAACTCTGTTTAGCATTTGCAAAGAACAAGATGTCGCCGAGCGTGTTGCACGTTGGTTAGAACAAAATTACGTACAAAATGAAGAAGGATTCGTCCACGTTTGTCGTTTAGACAAACAAGGTTCGATCGTTACAGGAAGTGAGTTATGAAGCTGTACAACATCAAAGAAAACGATGAGCAAGTCTCTTTTGGCCAAGCCGTTCGTCAAGGTTTAGGTCGTAATCAAGGTCTATTTTTCCCATCAGAGCTGCCGAAGTTTGATGATATCGATGCGCTGCTAGCAGAGGACTTTGTCCCTCGTAGCTCAAAGATCCTATCGGCTTTAATCGGTGATGAATTACCAAAGGAACAAATTGATCAATTAGTGGATGCGGCATTCCAATTCCCAGCACCGATCAATCAAGTAAAAGACGGCGTCTACGCGCTTGAATTGTTCCACGGTCCAACACTGGCATTTAAAGATTTCGGTGGCCGTTTCATGGCTCAATCTTTAGCAGCGGTATCTGATGGTGGTCAAATCACAATCTTAACCGCGACATCTGGTGATACTGGCGCTGCGGTTGCGCATGCTTTCTACGGTATGAAAGACATCAATGTTGTGATCCTTTATCCGAAAGGCAAGATCAGCCCACTACAAGAAAAGCTGTTCTGTACGCTAGGTAAAAACATCCACACTGTGGCAATCGATGGTGATTTTGATGCGTGTCAGGCGTTGGTTAAAGACGCATTTGATGACGCTGAATTGCGTAAAGAGATTGGCTTAAACTCAGCAAACTCAATCAACATCAGTCGTTTAATGGCTCAAATCTGTTACTACTTTGAGGCTGCATCTCAGCTCACCAAAGAACAGCGTGAGAACCTCGTTATTTCAGTCCCAAGTGGTAACTTCGGTAATCTAACGGCTGGCCTATTGGCTAAAGCTCTTGGTTTGCCAGTGAAGCGCTTCATTGCAGCGACCAATGAAAATGATACGGTTCCTCGCTACCTTGAAACGGGGAAATGGGATCC
Organism: Vibrio sp. S/42/10; assembly: GCF_029890535.1. Lineage (NCBI taxonomy): Bacteria > Pseudomonadati > Pseudomonadota > Gammaproteobacteria > Vibrionales > Vibrionaceae > Vibrio > Vibrio sp. S/42/10. The sequence goes on from NZ_JAKMZC010000006.1 coordinate 211,858, forward strand.
AAAACCAACGGTTGCGACAACATCAAACGCGATGGACGTTAGCCAACCAAACAACTGGCCTCGTATCGAAGAGCTTTGCCAACTGAAAGGTTGGGGTTTAGATACACTAGGGAAAGGTAAGGTCTCTGACGAGCAGAGCGCTGAGTCAGTGCGCGACTTAAAAGCACAAGGTTACCTTTGTGAACCACATGGTGCGATTGCTTACCGCCTACTGGAAGAGCAACTGCAAGAAAACGAAACTGGCTTGTTCCTGTGTACTGCGCACCCTGCGAAGTTCAAAGAAGTGGTTGATGATATTTTAGGTACAGATATTGAGTTACCTGGTCCACTGGCTAAGCACGCGGCGATGGAATTGTTGTCTGAAGATCTAGACAATGATTTTGAAGCTCTGAAAACGGTACTACGCCGAGTTCAACCGTAACGTACATATGTATTGTTGAACAAATAAAAACGGCGCTCAATGAGCGCCGTTTTTGTATTCTAATTCAAGCTCTAAAAAATTATAGAGACTCAGTGAACGTACGTGCGATAACGTCACGTTGCTGTTCAGTAGTTAGAGAGTTGAAACGTACAGCGTAACCCGATACACGGATAGTTAGTTGTGGGTAGTTCTCTGGGTGAGCAACTGCATCTTCTAACGTTTCACGCTTAAGAACGTTAACGTTTAGGTGTTGGCCACCTTCGATGCGTGGCGCTGCTTCGATTGCAACTTCACGGCTTTCGTACTCGCCTAGGTCTGCAGCTGAGATAACTTGGTCAGCTTCGAAACCTGAAGTAGCAACAACACAACGAGCTTCATTCTTCTCGCTATCTAGTAGCCAGATTGAGTTTAGTAGGTCATCGTTCGCTGCTTTAGTAATTTGAATACCTTGGATCATAACTATCTCCTAGTCCACTGAATGTGGTTTGATTATGGTGTTAACTTTCGATTTTTATTGAGCTGGGTAATATATACCTAATATTAGTAAGGTTAACATTGATTTAAGTCAAAAAACAACCAAAAACCATATTTTTACAAAGGTAATTATATTGAGGTAAATCAATAAAACCTTTGAAAACAAAGTAATTACAAAATATTTTAAAGTATAAAAAATATTTAACAGTTATATGT